>JAEZEY010000201.1 GCA_023432845.1 Pseudomonadota bacterium | reverse complement strand
ATCAAGAGCACCGCCGAGAAGCGCATCGAAGTGCGCACGACGCGCAAGCGTCCCGCGCCCGGCGCGTTCGGCGCAGGAGGAGACGTCTGATGGCCTGGACCCGCGAACAAATGGCCGAGCGCGCCGCCAAGGAATTGCGCGACGGCTTCTACGTCAATCTCGGCATCGGCATTCCGACGCTCGTCTCGAACTACATTCCCGACGGCATGTCGGTGCAGTTGCAGAGCGAGAACGGCATGCTTGGTTTCGGCCCGTTCCCGTTCGAGGGCGACGAGGACCCGGACCTGATCAATGCCGGCAAGCAGACCGTGACCGAACTGCCGACGACCAGCTACTTCTCGTCGGCGGACTCATTCGCGATGATCCGCGGCGGTCACATCGACCTCGCGCTGCTCGGCGCCATGCAGGTGGCCGAGAACGGCGATCTCGCCAACTGGATGATCCCCGGCAAGATGATCAAAGGCATGGGCGGCGCCATGGATCTCGTCGCCGGCGTCAAGAAGGTGGTCGTGATCATGGAGCATACGGCCAAGGATGCGCCGAAGCTTCTGCACAAATGCGACCTGCCGCTGACCGGCTCGCGCGTCGTCGACATGGTGATCACGGATTTGGGCGTGTTCACCATCGACAAGAAGGGCGACGGCGGCATGACCTTGATCGAACTGGCGCCGGGCGTGACGCTCGACGAGATCACCAAGAAGACCGAAGCCAAGTTCAAGGTCGATGCGAAGCTGAAGCACTGAGCGCTTCATATATGTGATGCAAGATGCCCGGCCATTGCGCCGGGCATTCTTGTTTCAGAGCCTGATCAGCCGCTTGCCCAGATTCTCGCCGCGATAGAGTTCGGCGATGGCGCCGGGCGCGTGCTCGATGCCGTCGGCGATGTCTTCGCGGTAGGCGAGCTTGCCGTCGCGGACCCATTGCGCCAGCCGCGCCACGGCTTCGTCGTAGCGGTGCGCATAGTCGAAAACGATGAGGCCTGACATGCGGGCGCGTTTGACCAGGATATGACGCTCGATGCGCGGGCCCGTCGGCCACGGGTCCCATGACGACAGCGCGGCGGTGCCGCAGATGACGATGCGGGCGCCGACATTGATGTGCTTGATCACGGCGTCGCTGATCGCGCCGGACGTATTGTCGTAATAGATATCGACGCCGCGCGGGCAGGCGGCTTTCAGCGCCGCGTCGAGATCGCCGCTCTTGTAGTCGATCGCCTCGTCATAGCCGAACGCATCCTTGCACTGCGCGACCTTGGTGGCGCCGCCGGTGACGCCCACCGTGCGGCAGCCCATCAGTTTCGCGATCTGGCCGACCGCCGAGCCGACCGAGCCGGCGGCGGTCGAGACGACCACAGTGTCGCCGGGCTTCGGCAGGCCGAGATCGAGCAGGCCGAAATAAGCGGTGACGCCGTTGAGGCCGAGCACGCCGAGCGAGAGCGACAAGGGCAGGTCGGTTTCCTTCACCTTGCGCGTGATGTTGCTGCCATCGCTGACCGCGTAGTCCTGCCAGCCGAGCATGCCCATCACCTTGTCGCCCTCGGCGTAGCCGGGATGGCGCGACTTGATCACCGTGCCGGCGGCGAAGGCGCGCATGACTTCGCCGATGCCGACCGGCGTCGAATAGTTGGCGACGGCCGACACCCAGCCGCGCATGGCGGGTTCGACGGAGAGGAATTCGTTGCGCACGAGGAACTGCCGGTCGCCGGGTTCCGGGATGGGCGCGCTGGCAACCTCGAAATGCTCGGCCTGCGGGATGGCGGACGGGCGGGATTTGAGGAGGACTTGGCGGTTGATGGCGGCCATGATCGTTCCCTACGCCGCACGCGGCTTGGCGAGTTCGGACTTGTCACGCGGCACATAAGCGCCCGCACCGAGTGTCCCCACCAGTTCGCCGTCGCGCACCACGAACTGGCCGCGCACGATTGTGCTGACCGGCCAGCCGGTGACCTTGATGCCTTCATAGGGCGTGTAGTCGGTGCCGCCATGCATCAGGCTTTGCGAGATGGTCACTTCGCGCCTGGCATCCCACAGGGCGATGTCGGCATCGGCGCCCACCGCGATGGTGCCCTTCTTCGGATAGAGGCCGTAGGTCCGCGCGTGGTTGGTCGATGTCAGCGCCACGAACTCGTTGAGCGAGATGCGGCCCTTGCCGACCCCTTCGGAGAACAAAATCGGCAGCCGCGTCTCGACGCCGGGAATGCCATTCGGCACCCAGCGGAAACTGGTCTTGCCCTTCGGCGCCAGCTTGCCGTGGGGATCGTCGTAGCGGAACGGGCAGTGATCCGACGAGAACAGCGAGAAGATGCCATGCTGCAAGCCTTCCCAGCACGCCTCCTGGCTTTCCTTGTCACGCGGCGGCGGCGAGCAGACATATTTGGCGCCCTCCATGTTGAGGCCGTCCATGTCCTGCTCGGTCAGCATCAGATATTGCGGGCAGGTCTCGCCATAGATCTTGAGACCGCGCGCGCGGGCGCGGGCGATCTCGTCGCGCGCCTGACCGTTCGAGACATGCACGATCATCATCGGCACGTCGATCAGCTCTGCGAGCGAAATGGCGCGGTGCGTTGCCTCGCGCTCGACCGGAATGGGGCGCGAGGCGCCGTGATACAGCGTGCCGGTCTTGCCGGCCTGCTCGAGGCGGTCGGTGAGGAAGCGGATGGCGTCGTAGTTCTCGGCATGCACCATCATCATGGCGCCGGTCTCGCGCGCCACGGTCATGACCTTGAGCATTTCCATGTCGGAGAGGGCGAGACCCTCATAGGTCATGAACACCTTGAACGAGGTGTAGCCGTCATGAACGAGGGCAGGGAGTTCCTGGCCGAGCACGGTGTCGGAAGCTTCGGCGATGATGAGATGGAAGGAGACATCGATGTAGCACTGGCCGTCGGCCTTCTTGTGATAGTCCTTCACCACCTCGCGCAGGCTCTCGCCCTTCTGTTGCATGGCGAAGGGCAGCACCATGGTGTTGCCGCCGAAGGCCGCCGAGCGCGTCGCCGAGGCGAAATCGTCAGCCATGACGATGCCGGGCCCGGAGGGCTGCGAAATGTGGACATGACTGTCGATGCCGCCCGGCAGCACCAGCAGGCCCTTCGCATCGACAATCTCCGGGGCGGTGCCGAGATCGCTGCCGAGGGCCGTAATCCGGCCGCCGGCGATACCGACGTCGCAACTAAAGGTATCGGAGGCAGTGGCGACCGTGCCGCCGCGGATAATGGTGTCGAACGTCATAGGCCCTTCAGGGTATCGATCGCGGAAGTTCGTAGTATCTCAGACTTTAGCTGCGGTTGCGATATGGTCGCGGCGCTGCTTCGTGCCTGCCCGGAGACCCGCCCATGGACGATTTTGCCACGCTCAATGCTCGCCTTGTCGAGCTGGAGATCGGCCGCGCCCATCAGGATCGCGCCATAGAGGATTTGAATGAGGCGATCACGGCCCAGTGGAAGCTCATCGACGAGTTGAAACGGGAGATCGCGCGCCTCACCGCCGAAGTCCGGGAAGCTGCGGTCGCCAATGGCCCCGGCGAGCCGGAGCCGCCGCCGCCGCATTATTGACCGGGCAAGCCCGGTTCGCCCGGCGGGGGTTCGCCGATTGATTTTCGGCCGCGAGGCGGTACAGCATCAAAAGAGACTGCCGCAAGCGACGACACATCAGACGGGAATCGATCATGACCGAGTTCAGGCGCAACGCCTTCAAAGCCGGCCTTCGCGCCAAGACGCTGCAGATCGGATTGTGGCAGAGCCTGTGCAGCAACATCGCCGCCGAAATCTGCTCCGATTCCGGTTTCGACTGGCTGCTGCTCGATACTGAACACTCGCCGAACGAGATTCCCGATCTGCTGTCACAATTGCAGGCGATTGAGAAGGGTACCGCGACGCCGATCATCCGCCCCGCCTGGAACGACGCGGTGCTGATCAAGCGCTGCCTCGACATCGGCGCGCAGACCTTGCTCGTTCCCTATGTGCAGTCGGTCGAGGAAGCCAAGGCTGCCGTCGCGGCGACGCGCTATCCACCGCAGGGCATTCGCGGCGTGTCGGTCGCGGCGCGCGCCAGCCGCTACGGCCGCGTGCCCGGCTATCTGACCAAAGCGAACGAAGAGATTTGCGTGCTGGTGCAGGTCGAGACGCGGCAGTCGCTCGATGCCATCGAGGCGATCGCCAAGGTCGAGGGCGTCGATGGCGTCTTCATCGGCCCATCCGATCTGGCGGCCTCGCTTGGCCATCTCGGCAATCCACAGCATGCCGACGTGCAAGCGGCGATGAAGGATGCGGTCGAGCGCCTGACCAAGGTGGGCAAGCCGGCGGGCATTCTCACCGGCAATGAGGACGAGGCGCGCCGCTACATCGACTGGGGCTATCTCTTCGTCGCGGTCGGTTCCGATGTCGGGCTGCTGGCCAAGAGCGCCGACACCCTGGCCAAGAAATTCAAGCCGTCGTGATCACGGCGGCTTGATACCGCTCAAGTGGGCAACCTTGCCGGGTTATATTTCCCGTGTCCCATTGCGCCATTGTTTACAATGGCGTGACGGCGGCTGCCTCTCCTTGAGGCAATTTCGTACGCAAAAGATATTTGCAACTGCGAGATAATGAAATACCAATATGCGCAAGGTCCTTGCCGGGATGTTCCCGAGAATTAGGACGAGGGGAAATTGCTCATGAGTGCGGAATTGATCCTCGAAACCGAGGGTCTGACGAAGGAGTTTGCCGGGTTCACAGCGGTGGGGGGCGTTGACTTGCGCGTGAAGCGCGGCACCATCCATGCGCTGATCGGGCCCAACGGCGCCGGCAAGACCACCTGCTTCAACCTTTTGACCAAGTTTTTGCCGCCCACCAGCGGCCGTATCGTGTTCAAGGGCCAGGACATCACGGCGATGGCGCCGGCCGATGTCGCCCAACTCGGGCTCGTGCGCTCATTCCAGATTTCGGCGGTGTTCCCGCACATGACGGTGCTGGAGAATGTCCGCATCGCCTTGCAGCGGCTGCATCGCGGCGCTTCGATGGATTTCTGGCGCTCCAAGTCGGTGCTCGACGAATACAATGAACGGGCGCTGGCGCTGATCGCCGATGTCGGTCTGTCCGATTACGCGCACTGGAACGCGGTCGAACTGCCCTACGGCCGCAAGCGCGCGCTGGAGATCGCCACGACGCTGGCGCTCGATCCGGAGATGTTGCTGCTCGACGAGCCGACCGCCGGCATGGGCCACGAGGATATCGCGCGCATCGCAGAACTGATCAAGCGCGTTGCCAAGGCGCGCACGGTGCTTATGGTCGAGCACAATCTGTCGGTGGTCGCCGATCTGTCCGACACCATCACCGTTCTGACGCGCGGCCGCGTTCTCGCGGAAGGCAACTACGAGACCGTGTCGAACAATCCGGATGTGCGCGAAGCCTATATGGGGGTCGGCCATGCTTGATCGGACCGCGCCCCTTCTGCAGGTGAAAGACTTGCAAGCCTGGTATGGCGAATCCCACATCCTGCATGGCGTCTCGCTCGACGTGCGCGAAGGCGAGGTGGTGACGTTGCTCGGCCGCAACGGCGCCGGCAAGACCACGACCATGAAGTCGATCATGGGCATCGTCGGCCAGCGTTCGGGCTCCATCCTGTTTGAGAACCAGAACCTGATCGACAAGTCGTCGAACCAGATCGCCCGCTCGGGCATCGCCTTCTGTCCGGAAGAGCGCGGCATCTTCGCCAGCCTGACTGTCGAGGAGAACCTGATGCTGCCGCCGGTGGTGCGGGCCGGCGGGCTGTCGCTCGAGCAGATCTTCGACTTGTTCCCTAATCTGAAGGAGCGGCTCGGCTCCAGCCAGGGCACGAAGCTGTCCGGCGGCGAGCAGCAGATGCTGGCGATCGGCCGCATCCTGCGCACCGGCGCGCGCCTGTTGCTGCTCGACGAGCCGACCGAAGGTCTGGCGCCGGTCATTATCCAGCAGATCGGCAAGACCATCCGCGCACTCAAGCAACAGGGCTTCACCATCCTGCTGGTCGAGCAGAACTTCCGTTTCGCCGCGACCGTGGCCGACCGCTATTACGTCATGGAGCACGGCCGCATCATCGACCAGTTCGCCAATACCGAACTCGATGCGAATGTCGACAAGCTGCACGAATACTTGGGCGTTTGACGACCTAAAGTGCTCAACAAACAAAAAGCTTCAACGCAAGAAGCGAAAAGAAGACTGAACCGGGAACGCAAATGTTTGGGAGAGACAAGATGAAGAAAGCGATTGGCCTTGCGGCATTGGCCGCCCTGCTGCTGGGCGGTACCGCGTCCGCGCAGCAGATCAACGTCAAGATCGGCGTACTGACCGACATGTCGTCGCTCTATGCCGACGACACCGGCATCGGCTCGGTCATCGGCGCCAAGCTCGCTGCCGAGGACTTCATGAAGACCAACCCGAAGTTCAAGGTCGAGGTCGTTAGCGCCGACCACCAGAACAAGGCCGATAACGGTGTCAACATCGCCAACCAGTGGTACGACCGCGACGGCGTGGACGCGATTGCCGACGTGCCGAACTCCGGCGTCGCGCTCGCCATCGCCGAAGTGACCAAGACCAAGAACAAGGCGTTCCTGGCTTCGGGTCCGGCCTCTTCCGATCTCACCGGTCCGAAGTGCTCGCCGAACACGATCCACTGGACCTATGACACCTGGATGCTCGCCAACGGCACCGGCAAGGCCATGGTGAAGACCGGTGGTGATACCTGGTTCTTCCTGACCTCGGATTACGCCTTCGGTCACGCGCTCGAGCGCGATACCGCGGCAGTGGTCGAAAAGAGCGGCGGCAAGGTGCTCGGAAAAGTTCGCCACCCGATCAACACCAACGACTTCTCGTCGTTCCTTCTGCAGGCGCAGTCGTCGAAGGCCAAGGTGATCGGGCTGGCCAATGCCGGTGGCGATACCATCAACGCCATCAAGCAGGGCGCCGAGTTCGGTATCGTGGCGGGTGGCCAGAAGTTCGCCGGCATGCTGATCTTCGCGCCGGACGTTCTCGCGCTCGGTCTGAAGACCGCGCAGGGCCTGACCTTCACCGAAACCTGGTACTGGGATCTCAACGAAGGCACCCGGGCCTGGACCAAACGCTGGGACAAGGAGCGCAACTCGCCCGGCAAGGTGCCGAGCATGAACATGGCCGGGGTCTATTCAGCCACGCTGCACTATCTCAAGGCCGTCGCCGCCGTCGGCAGCGCCAAGGATGGCAAGGCTGTAGTCGACAAAATGAAGCAGATTCCGGCCGAAGACACGGTCTACGGCAAGAGCATTGTCCGCGAGGACGGCCGCGTGCTGCACCCGGCCTATCTGTTCGAAGCCAAGAAGCCGGAAGAGTCGAAGTATCCGGGAGACCTCTATCACCTGCGCGCCACCATCCCGATGGAAGAAGCCTTCCGTCCGCTCAAGGATGGCAAATGCCCGATGGTGAGCGGCTGAGCCGTCGGCGCCTCTTGGGGGCATAGGGCGCCAGGGCCGGTCCGTGACTGAACGTAAGCTGCGTTGGAATGGCGCCAAATGGCGCATGAAATGGAGTGGAATGGAGATGCAAACAATGAAACGGCCGTTCGCCCTGGCGGCCCTGACGGCCGCGCTCGCCTGCGGTACCGCGCTGGCTGAGCAGATAAACGTCAAAATCGGCGCGCTGACCGACATGTCGTCGCTGTACGCCGACCATGCCGGCCCCGGCACAGTCGAAGCGGTAAAGCTCGCGATTGAAGACTTCCACAAGGCCAATCCGAACTCGAACGTGAAAGTCGAGATCGTCAGCGCCGACCACCAGAACAAGGCGGACATCGGCACCAACATCGCCAACCAGTGGATCGACCGCGAGGGCGTCGACATGATCGTCGATACGCCGAACTCGGGCGTCGCGCTGGCCGTCAACGAAATCATTCGCAACAAGAACAAGGTGTTCATCATCTCCGGCGCTGCGTCGTCGGACCTGACCGGCGCCAAGTGTTCGCCGAACACCGTGCACTGGACCTATGACA
>JAEZEY010000168.1 GCA_023432845.1 Pseudomonadota bacterium | reverse complement strand
GTACAGACCTTTGCGTTGCACGACGTCCGGGCGGTTGACGCCCGCCGCCGCGACCTTGATCAGCACCTCATCGGCGGCCAGTTCCGGCATGTCGCGCTGTTCCGGAACCAGCACCTCCGGGCCCCCTGGTTCCTTGATACCAATGACGGTGATGCGGGCGGGAAGCGCGGACATGGAAATAGCCTTTCGTGACGGGACTGCCCCTTGTTTAGGCAGCAGGTCTCGATGTGACAACCCGCGCCATGGGAAGTAATTTCCAGACCTTCCAGAGGACGACGACCATGGCATCCTTCGACGACGACGACCGGCCGAGAAAGAAGATCGCGCACGAGATCGGGCAGGATCTCAGCCTGCTCTCGGTTGACGAGATCACGGCGCGGATCGGCCTGCTTCAGGAAGAAATAAAACGGCTCGAGGCCGACAAGGCGCAAAAGCACGCCAAGCGCACTGCCGCCGATCAGTTCTTCAAGCGTTAACATGGTTAACGGCGAGGGGTAATTTGGGCCCAAGGCCAATTATTAACTCGCAACTTAATTCACAACTTAACGCAGCATTAAGCTTTCCTGCCTATTACTAGTACCCGTCCATCTTCATGGACTTTGAGTGGCTCCTGTCCACTCTGTTTGACGCCTCCCTGTTATCGAACTTGAGCCGCCGGCGACGGCGGCTCTTTTTTTCAGTTGTTTTATATTTGTTCGCGGCCACTGTGCCGTTTTGGCGCAAAGGTCCGATCTGGTCTGTGGTTTCCGCAGCCGTAGCAACTATGTCGCAAGCTTTGCCGGCCGAGGATATGGACAGAACGGCCGGCTGCGCGCATCCTTACTCAATCGTGAACGACGCCGGCCGGGCTGAACTTTCGACACAGATCCGACAACGGCAAAGAGCGCGCAACAAGAATTACAAGCGGCGCGTTCAGAGTTTTGGTGAGGCGTAGCGTATGTCCGAGCACAGCATGGTTAACCCGCATGAGCCGGTGCCCTTCGGCGAGCGGCTGGCGAACTCCCAGGCCTTCTCCGAACTTTTCCGCGGCGGCATGGCGCTGGTCGAAGAGACCGCAACCTATCTCGACGGTCCGGGCCGCGCCGAATCCAAGCAGCTCGGCCGCGCAGCAGCGCTGGCTTACGCCACCGAGAGCATGCGGCTGACTACGCGCCTGATGCAGATCGCCTCATGGCTGCTGCTGCATCGCGCCGTGAAGGAAGGCGAGATGTCGCTCGCCCAGGCGAACAAGGAAAAGAACAAGGTCAAGCTGTCGTCGCTCGACAATCACGACCCGAACAACGTCGAGATTCTGCCGCAGCAACTACGCGATCTCATCGATCGCGCGCAGAAGCTGCGCATGCAGGTGCGCCGGCTCGACCAGACCATCCACACCGTGCCGGCCGAGCAGGCGCCGTCGATCAATCCGGTCGAGCATCAGCTTGGACTGCTCAAGGCCGCCTTCGGCCGCGAGAGCGCATAGGCGCACATAGCCATCGGCAAAAACAAAAACCCCGGGGCCAGCCCCGGGGTTTTTCGTATTCCGATCGCACCGGATGCGGCGCGGAATCGCTTACTTCTTGTCTTCCTTGAGGAAGCCCGAGAACTTCTTCTGGAAGCGCGAGACGCGGCCGCCGCGATCCATGATCTGCTGCTGGCCACCGGTCCAGGCGGGGTGCGACTTGGGATCGATGTCGAGGTTCATCGTGTCCCCTTCCTTGCCCCAGGTGGAGCGGGTCGTGAACTCGCTGCCATCCGTCATCACGATCTTGATGGTGTGGTAATCGGGGTGGATTTCGGCCTTCATCGCTATGGTTCCATCGAGCTAGGGTCGGGCCGGTCGGGCGACCCGAAAATTCGTCAAAACTGGCTTGGATTTGGCCGGGTCTATACATGACGAAGCCGGCTGCGGCAAGCGGGCGGAATTGACCCAGGACAACGCCCCGGGGCATGGTCCGGCCTAATAGGACCCACTTTTGACGCCGAACCAGGCGGTTTTTCAATGAAAAGGCGGCGCGTCGCATGAGTTTTGCCAGTGAGGGCCGGGGCCTGGGAACGCCGCAGCCGGGCGCGCCCGTCGCCAGCCGACGGGTCAACGTCAAACCGCTCAAACGGCTCGCCCCCTACGTCCTTCGCTACCGCGGCCGCGCCCTCGCCGCCCTGATCGCCCTGACCGTCGCCGCCCTGACTACCTTGGTGGTGCCGATCGCCGTCCGCCGCATGATCGACTTCGGCTTCTCGGCGCAGGCGGCCGAGCTCATCGATTCCTACTTCAGCGTGCTGATCGCCGTGGTCGCCGTGCTCGCGACCTCGAGCGCGCTGCGCTACTACCTCGTCACCACGCTCGGCGAGCGTATCGTCACCGACCTGCGCGCTGACGTGTTCGGGCATCTCACCCGGCTCTCGCCCGGCTTCTTCGATGCCGCCAAGACCGGCGAGATGATCTCGCGGCTGACCGCCGACACCACGCAGATCAAATCCGCCGTCGGCGCCTCTGTGTCGATCGCGCTGCGCAACCTCGTGCTGTTCTTCGGCGGCGCGACCATGATGGTCGTGACGTCGCCGCGGCTGTCGCTATTCGTGCTCGGCGTCATTCCGATCATCGTGCTGCCGCTGGTCGGATACGGCCGCGCAGTGCGCAAGAAGAGCCGCGCTGCACAGGACACTTTGGCCGAAGCCTCGAGCTATGCCGGCGAACTGATCGGCGCCGTGCGTACGCTGCAGGCCTTCACCAACGAAGGGGTGGCCAAGCGGCGCTTCTCCAATGCGGTGGAAGACGCCTACGTCGCCGCGCGCGGCGCGACACGCGCCCGCTCCGTGCTCACTGCCATCGCTATCTTCCTCGTCTTCGCCAGCGTCGTGCTGGTGCTGTGGGTCGGCGCGCAGGACGTGCTTGCTGGCGACATCACGCCGGGCCGGCTCGGCCAATTCGTGCTCTACGCGGTGTTCGCGGCCGGCGGCCTCGGTGAACTGTCTCAGGTGTGGGGCGAAATCTCGCAGGCCTCCGGCGCGGCCGAGCGGCTGTTTGAGATCCTCGACGTCGAGCCGGAGGTCGAGGCGCCGGCCAATCCTGTCGCGATGCCGGTGCCGGCGAGCGGCGCGATTTCCTTCGACGATGTGCGCTTCGCCTATCCGACGCGGCCCGATGCTTTTGTACTCGACGGATTGTCATTCGCGGTAAAGCCGGGCGAGCGCCTGGCGCTCGTCGGTCCATCCGGCGCCGGCAACAGCACGATCTTCCATCTCATCCTGCGCTTCTATGATCCGGCCAGCGGCCGCGTCCGTTTCGACGGCGTAGACT
>JAEZEY010000077.1 GCA_023432845.1 Pseudomonadota bacterium | reverse complement strand
CGACCTTGATGCCGAGGCGCTCGGCCTCGGCGCGGAATTCCGACAGCTTGTCGGTGTTGCCCATGTCGAGGGTCATCGACGCGGCGAGGAATTCGACCGGGTAATTCGCCTTCATGTAGGCGGTCTGATAGGCGACCAGCGCATAAGCCGCGGCGTGCGACTTGTTGAAGCCATAGTCGGCGAAACGCTCGAGCAGTTCGAAGATCGCCTCGGCCTGGGCCTTCGGAATATCGTTCTTGGCGCAGCCCTCGACGAAGATCGAGCCCTGCTTCTGCATCTCGGAGCGGATCTTCTTGCCCATGGCGCGGCGCAAAAGGTCGGCATCGCCGAGCGAATAGCCGGCGAGCAACTGCGCGGCTTGCATCACCTGCTCCTGGTAGACGATGACGCCGAAGGTCTCCTTCAGCACCGGCTCCAGTTTGGGGTGGATGTATTCCGGCACTTCGTCGCCGTGCTTGCGCGCGCAATAGGTCGGGATATTGGCCATCGGGCCCGGCCGGTAGAGCGCGACCAGCGCGATGATGTCCTCGAAACGGTCGGGTTTCATGTCGAGCAGCGCCCGGCGCATGCCCTGACTTTCCAATTGGAACACGCCGACCGCCTCGGCGCGGGCCAGGAGTTCGTAGGTCTTCTGATCGTCGAGCGGGATGGCGCCGAGATCGACCTCAATGCCGCGCAGCTTCAGCAACTCGACCGCCGTCTTGAGCGTGGTCAGCGTCTTGAGGCCGAGGAAGTCGAACTTCACCAGCCCGGCCTGCTCCACCCACTTCATGTTGAACTGGGTGACAGGCATGTCGGACTTGGGATCGCGATAGAGCGGCACCAGCTCGTTGAGCGGCCGGTCGCCGATGACGATGCCGGCGGCATGGGTCGAGGCGTGGCGCGTCAGGCCTTCGAGCTTTCTGGCGATGGCAAAGGCGCGCGCCACGGTCGGGGCGTTCTCAGCTTCCGCTTGAAGTTTAGGTTCGTCCTCGATGGCCTTGGCGAGGCTGATCGGCGCCGCCGGGTTCTGCGGCACCAGTTTGCAGAGCCGGTCGACATGACCGTAGGGCATTTGCAGGACGCGGCCGACATCGCGCAGCACGCCCCGCGCCTGCAAGGTGCCGAAGGTGATGATCTGCGCGACCTGATCGCGGCCGTAGCGCACCTGCACATAGCGGATCACTTCCTCGCGGCGGTCCTGACAGAAGTCGATGTCGAAGTCCGGCATCGACACGCGTTCCGGGTTGAGGAAGCGTTCGAACAGCAGGCCGAAGCGCAGCGGATCGAGGTCTGTGATGGTCAGTGAATAGGCGACCAGCGAGCCGGCGCCCGAGCCGCGACCCGGCCCGACCGGGATGCCGTGATCCTTCGCCCACTTGATAAAGTCAGACACAATAAGGAAGTAGCCGGGGTACTTCATCTTCTCGATGACGTTGAGCTCGAAGTCGAGCCGGTCCCGGTAGTCCTTTTCGGTGAAGCCTTCGGCGATGCCGGCGGTCTCGATGCGCCGCGTCAGACCGGCCTCGGCCTGCTGGCGCAGCTCGGTCGCCTCGTCCGTGCCCATGGCAAAGCGCGGCAGGATCGGCTTGCGCGTCTTTGGCCGAAAGGCGCAGCGCTGTGCAATCTCGACCGTCGAGGCTATCGCCTCCGGCAGGTCGGCGAACTGCGTCACCATTTCGGCGCGGGTCTTGAAGCGATGTTCGGGCGTGAGCTGGCGGCGATCGCCGTCGGACACGTAGCGGCCCTCGGCGATGCAGATCAGCGCGTCGTGGGATTCGTAATCGCCGCTCGATGCGAAGAATGGCTCGTTGGTCGCGACCAGCGGGATGCCGCGCTCATAGGCAAAGTCGATCAGCACCTTCTCGACGCCGCGCTCGACCGCGGTGCCATGGCGCTGCAGCTCGATGTAGAGACGGTCGCGGAACAGAGCGGCGAGCCGGTCGAGGCGCGCTGCGGCGACCTGGCTCTGTCCGGCGGCAATCGCGCGGTCGAGTGGTCCCGACGGCCCGCCGGTGAGTGCGATGATGCCTTGGGCGATGCCGTCGCGCTCTTCCTCCAGCCATTCGATGCGGGCACGCGGCGGCTCGTTCGGCGGCGATTCCATGAAGGCCCGCGAATTGAGCCGCATCAGGGTGCGGTAACCCTCTTCGCTTGCCGCCAGCAGCACGAGACGCTGGCGTTCATTGGCGGCCAGCGCCGCGCGCGGACCATTCTCGGTGTCGCCGAAATCGACGGCCAGCGCGCAGCCGACAATCGGCTGAATGCCAGAGCCCGCCATCTTCTCGGAGAATTCCAGCACACCGAACATGTTGTCGGTGTCGGTGAGCGCGATCGCGGCCTGCTTGTCGGCCTTGGCCAGATCCGCGAGCTTGCCGATGGGCAGCGCGCCCTCGAGCAGCGAATAGGCGGAATGGACGTGCAGATGCACGAAATCGAGATCGGCCATGGTGTGCGTTCGGCGGCTTTGAAGCGATTCCCTTGGGTCCCCACAGTGGGGACGCGCGCCCGCCTCGTCCACCCTCGCCGGCGCATCGCTGCCGGTTCTGCCGATTTTACACAGGGCGCCTCGGACGGCGCTGAAGGCGGAATCCAGGGCCACCGCTGGCCGTTCCCGCCTCGCTGCGGCACCGGCCCATCCTCCGCCCGATCCCCAGGCGGCATGGACAGCCGGAACTCTCGTTCTTTATCGCGTGAACCGACCCGTCATGCCGGCGAAGGCGTCGGGGAACGCCGGCCGGACATGACTAGACGCGGGCTACGCTACAGACAGCAGTGGGTACGCAACAGAAACGTTGGCTAAACGCGAAACTCACACCTGGAACGCAAAGACGAGACACGAACTCCGGACCGGCACAGGCAACCGATCTTTCAGAGATTCCCGATGACCTGGGACCAAATCGCGACCATGCCGACGAACAGCGACAGGGCGGCGAGCGTGGCGGCTTCCTGAACGACGATCTTGAACATGTGACCCTCCAGAAGAACGGAGAGAGAACATAGTTCACTTTCTGTTCTTCCGTCAAGACCCAAAAACGATGGTCTTTCCGGCGCAATCGGCCCCGGCACGGCAACCGGCCAGATTGCGTTGCTCGGTCAGGCTGAGTTCGGCCGAATTCGCGGATGGGACAACCAAAACCTCCCCGCCGGGGTGGCTTCTTCGTATCAGTCCATCTCGACCACAAGACCGTCACGGATGGTCACACGCCGGTCCATGCGGGCGGCGATATCCATGTTGTGGGTGGCGATGATGGTGGCCAGTCCCGACGCGCGCACGAGCTGGGTGAAGGCGGCGAAGACGTGCTCGGCGGTCTTGGTGTCGAGATTGCCGGTCGGTTCGTCAGCCAGCAGGATGCGCGGGGCATTGGCCACCGCGCGGGCGATGGCCACGCGCTGCTGCTCGCCGCCGGACAATTCGGCCGGCCGGTGATTGAGGCGAGCCTTCAGCCCCAAGTAACTGAGCAGCTCGGCCGCCCGCTTCTTGGCTTCGCCTCGCCCCAGGCCGCGGATGAGCTGCGGCAGCACTACGTTCTCCAGCGCCGTGAACTCCGGCAATAGATGGTGCGACTGGTAGACGAAGCCGATGTCCGTGCGGCGGATGCGGGTCCGCTCGGCATCCGGCAGGTTCGCTGTCGCCTTGCCGCCAATATAGACGTCGCCATGGTCGGGATGCTCGAGCAGACCGGCCAGATGCAGCAGCGTCGACTTGCCCGCGCCCGACGGCGCCACCAGAGCCACCGACTGCCCGGGCCACACCGCCAGTTCGGCGCCACGCAGAATATCGAGCGTCGTCTCGCCCTGGCTGTAATGGCGCTCGACCTGATGCAGGAACAGGATCGGGTAGTCCTGCGTGTCCTGCTGTTCGATCTCGACCTGCGCCTCGACGATGACCTCACTCATAACGCAGCGCCTCCACCGGATCGAGGCGCGCGGCACGCCAGGACGGATAGAGCGTCGCGAGCAGCGACAGGATGAGCGCCATCAGCACCACGGCCACCGTCTCGCCGGTGTCCATGCGGGCCGGCAGATGCGACAGGAAGTAGAGTTCGGGCGAGAACAGTTCGGTGTTGGTCAGCCAAGACATGAACCGGCGGATGCTCTCGATGTTCATGCACACCACGACGCCGAGCAGGAAGCCGACGATGGTGCCGACGACGCCGATCGCCGCGCCGGTGATCAGGAACACCCGCATGATCGCGCCCTGCGTCGCCCCCATGGTGCGCAAAATGGCGATGTCCTGGCCCTTGTCCTTCACCAGCATGATCAGGCCGGAGACGATGTTGAGC
>JAEZEY010000074.1 GCA_023432845.1 Pseudomonadota bacterium | reverse complement strand
GGCCCGCCGCGGTCGAGACGATCAGCGCGGGGACCTGGGTAACCAGTCCGTCGCCGACGGTGAGCAGTGTGTAGGTCTGCGCGGCGTCGGCGAAGGGCATGCCCTGCTGCGCGATGCCGATGATCATGCCGCCGATGACGTTGATGAAGACGATGAGCAGGCCGGCGATGGCGTCGCCGCGCACGAATTTCGAGGCGCCGTCCATGGCGCCGAAGAAGCCGCCTTCGTCCTCGAGGTCCTTGCGGCGGCGCCGCGCGTCGGCCTCGTCGATCAGGCCGGCGGAGAGATCGGCGTCGATCGCCATCTGCTTGCCGGGCATGGCGTCGAGGTGGAAGCGCGCGGCGACTTCGGCGATGCGGCCCGAACCCTTGGTGATGACGACGAAGTTCACGATCACCAAGATGGCGAAGACGATGATGCCGATGACGAAATTGCCGCCCATCACGAAGTTGCCGAAGGCCTCGATGACGTGGCCGGCGGCGTCGGTGCCTTCATGGCCGTGAGACAGGATCAGGCGCGTCGAGGCGAGGTTGAGCGACAGCCGTAACATCGTCGACACGAGCAGCACCGTCGGAAAGGCGGAGAATTCCAGCGGCGTGTGAATGAACAGCGCGGTCATCAGGATCAGCACTGACAGGATGATCGAGATGGCGAGGAAGGCGTCCAGCATCACGGCCGGCAGCGGCAGGATCAGCACGACGAGAATGACGAGAACGCCGATCGCGAGGCCGAGGTCGCTGCGCCGGATGCTGTTGCCGACAGCGCCGAGGCTTGGCAATCGCGAGGCCCTCGGGGCAGGGGACGCGGCGGTGGTGTCGGTCATGCGGGGCGGTGCTCGGGTGGCCGGTCGGCGAAAAAGCGGGCGCCGGCGAACAAGCGCCGGCAACCCGGCAAAGATTGCCCAGTTTATGGTTAGCGAGTGGTTAACGGGCGATTAGCGGGGAGCCGGGGGCGGACGGGCCGAAAAAAAAAGCCCTCTCCCGGGGAGAGCGGGAGAGGGCGACCCAGCGCCGGCGGGGGAGACCGGCGTCTGGCAGCGAACGCTGCTAACCGCTCAGGTGGGGTTCAGCCCGGCAGCAGAACGGTATCGATGACGTGGATGACGCCGTTCGACTGCTTCAGGTCGGCGACGGTGACCGTAGCGGTCTGGCCTTTTTCGTCGACGAGCTGAACCTTGTCGCCGGACATTTTCGCCGTGAGCGTGCAGCCGCCGACGGTCTGCACCTTGGCCGTGCCGCCGCCATCGTTGATCATCTTGCCGACGGCCGCCGCCATCGCCTCAGTGGCGACGACGTGGCAGGTCAGCACCTTGGTAAGTTGCGCCTTGTTCTCCGGCTTGAGCAGTGTGTCGACGGTGCCGGCCGGCAGCTTTGCGAAGGCCGCGTTCGTCGGCGCGAAAAGCGTGAACGGTCCCTTGCCCGACAGCGTATCGACCAGGCCTGCCGCCTTCACGGCTGCGACCAGAGTGGTGTGATCGTTCGAACCGGCTGCGGTCTCGACGATGGTCTTCGATGCCGCGTGAGCGAGGCCACCGGCCGCCGAGGTGACGGTAATCGCGACGGCAAGCGCCATAGCAGTGCCGGCGGACTTGAAAGCGAACTTCATTGAGTACTCCCGTTTCTGTACGGTCTCCGTCCGTGGCGGAGACGCAAGCAGTTACGGGCGGGCGTGGCGCGTGGATGATTGGCTTCGGTCACAGAAGCGTGAGCTTGCTGCCGCATGTCAGCGGCGCGAAGGCAGATCTAGCCGCCGGCCACGCAGAGCAGATGCATCTCGCCGCAGGCCGGGCAACGCCGGCGCAGCGACGGGCGGGCTTTCAGCGAGGCGAGGATCGGCTCTTCGGTCACGAGCACGAAGGAGGCGCTGACCGGACAGCGATAGCGCATGGCGCCGGAGGCGCGCGGTTCGGTCGCGGCTTCCAGTAGCGGGCCGGCACTGGCATGAAAAACGGACGGGTGAAATTGGCCCGCCCGGCTGAAATCGTCCGGTCTCATGGCAACTCCTGTTGTGCAATGCAAACGCGCCAAGGTGCCGCAGCGTTCCGGCTACCGGTGCCTCAATTACAATCATACCCGCCAGTCATGCAGGGAGCGGCGGCAGCGCATGTCGCCCGTCGGTGCCAAGCGGCAATGGCACGACGCGGCCGACCGAGGCGAGGTCGAGCACACTATAAAGATGAGGGAACAGCGCGCCGCCGCGCGACGGCTCCCATTTGAGTGCGTCGCCGAGGCGAGTGGTATCGACTTCCACCAGGAGGAGATTGGTCTGGCCGGAAAAATGTTTCGCCAGCGTCTCCGCGACTTGGCTCGCGGTGGAGAAGTGGATGTAGCCATCGGCGAAATCCACCGGCGCGCCTCGGAACACGCGCTCACGCTCGGCTTCGGCCCACTGCGCGGCCGTACATATTTTGTAGACGAACATTACAAACAACCTCGATTGCCGTGCGTCGCATCAGATTCTTGCAGTCAAGCGCGGAATAACGATCTGCATCGTCCATTCGTATCCTTGAATGCGTCACCTTTTGCCTTTACTTGCAGCCGAACGAAAGGGACGTGGATGCAAGATATCGAACAATACCTCATCGAGAAGGCTGATGAGTGCGCCAGGCTGGCGCGCGCCGGCCGCGAGGTGGCCGACAGCCTCGAAGCCATGGGCAACGATCTCATGGCCAAGGCGGTGGAGCTCAATTCCGCTCGCGACCGCCAAAACAAGGATGAAAGGGTTGCCCGGGCCGCCAAGCGTTAGCCCGAAGCTGATACCAGCCATCGGACGTGCAGAAAGCCCGGCCTTGTCGCCGGGCTTTCTGATTCTCGGCCGTGATCGACGCGAGCGGACAGCATGATCTCTATCAAGCCGCCTTCTGTGCCTCGCACATGCGCTCGACTGCGCTCGGCTCGCCGACGATGAGCTCGCACTTCCAGTGGCGCAGGTCCGGCGTTTCCTTGGTCGGAGCGAACTTTTCCATTGGCACCCAGTCGTCGCCCACGCGGCGGCGCGCGATGCCGCCGCCGGCGAAAATCAGCGCCAGGCCGCCGGCGACGTCCCAGATGTTCGGCGCGGCAAAACGCGCGGCCTGCATCAGGCCCGCCGCGACCATGGCGCATTCCAGCGCCGCCGAGCCGGTCTTGCGTGTTTCCCAAAAGCCGTCGCTGACGGTTGCCACCGGCACGCCGACCAGTCGGCGGCGCACCGCCGGATTGACCTTGGGCGTCACGTCGGCGCCGTCGAAGCGCACCTTGCCGCCGCGCGTGCAGTGATAGACGCCGGCGCGCAGCGCGTGGCTGATCGGGCACCACAGCGCGCCGACTACCGGTGTGCCCTTGTACAGCACGCCGATCGACGCCGAGAACAGCGGAAAGCCGTTGACGAAATTGGCGGTGCCGTCGATCGGATCGACCGACCAGACGAAATCGCTGCCGCGGCTCGGCCGCTCCTGCATCTCCTCGCCAATAATGTCGTGATCGGGGAAGTTTTCGGCGAGGCGCTGGCGCATCAGGCGCTCGACCTTGTCGTCAACCTCGGAGACGGGGTCGCGCCATTCGTCCTCCTTGACCGCGGTCTTGTACTTGACCGCGAGCAGCCCGCCCATCGCCTTGGCGATCTCGGCGCCGGCAATGCCGGCAAGCTCGATGGCGAGGTGTTCGATGTCGCGCAGAAGATCGCGCGATACGCCGTCGATGAGCGGCGAGGGCGCTGCCGCGCCTGCCGCCTTGGCCTTCGCCTTGACCTTCGCCTTGCCGGCGGCGGTCATGACGCCGCCGCCTTTTTCTCCGGCGTCTTCTGCACCGGATGTTTTATCGGGATGACGACGTTGAGCGGCGTCTCCTCGCAGACGAGGTCGATGCTGTGCTTGCCGCCGGTAGCCTCGTAGGACTCATCGTCGAGCCTCGTCGGCGCGTCGCGGAACGTGACCTCGATCTCGGCGCCCTTGCGGTGGGTGACCGGCGGTTCGTCGTCCTGCGGCGCCTCGAGCCATTTCATCAGCGCCTTGCGCTCATCGGCCTCGATCATGACGACGTCGAGCTTGTCGTCGCTGACGTCAGCCTTCGCCGCCAGCGGCAGGCCGGGCCCGGTAAAGGCGATGTTGCAGACCTCGATGCCGAGCAGTTCGCGCTCCAGCTTCTTGTCGCCGATGGTCAAGGTGACTTCGATCGGCTTGGCGCGCTTGAGCGCCTTCTGCAGCAGTTCACGACCCTGCTGCAGATTGCGCGCGCCTTCCGGCTTCTTGCCTTTCCTGGCGTCGAGCAGGAACTGCGGAAAGACGCCGACGCCATAGGCCTCGAGGAACAGGCTGGTACCCCAGTGGCCGGTGACGGAGCCGAGCGACACCGGGCAGGTGTGTTCGGCGTCCCACATCTCCACCAGTTCCTGCGGCGTGCCGGCGATGCCGAGCGAGCGCGCGAAATTGTTGGCGGTGCCGAGCGGCAGGAGGGCGACCGGAACGCTCCGGTCGGGAATTCGCGTGAGCACGGTGGCGATGGTGCCGTCGCCGCCGGCTGCGACGATGAGATCGACCGATTTGTCGAAGGAAGCGACGAATTTCTCGTCCTTCACCGACGCGTAACGGACGTCATGGCCGGCGAGCTTGAGCGCGGCCTCGAGGCTGTCGCGATCGTGGCCTTTGTTGCCGGCATTGGGATTATGGCAGAGCAGGACTTTCATGCCACGCATAACCGCGCGGGGTGGCGGAGGGTTCCACCACGGCAACCATGCAAAACGGCCGGGGGATAAGCCCCCGGCCGTGTGCGCATTTGGCAAGTTGAGCTTAAGCCGCGCCTTTCATCTCGCCACCGTGGGGCGGCGGGATCGGAGCGCCGTCGGCGGAATATTCATTGAGCTTGTTGCGCAAGGTGCGGATCGAAATGCCGAGAATATTGGCGGCATGGGTCCGGTTGCCGAGGCAGTGGCGCAAAGTTTCGAGAATGAGATCGCGCTCGACTTCGGCCACGGTGCGGCCGACCAGATTGCGGGTAACCTGCTCGGCGGCCAGCGCCGCCTGTTCGGCGACACCGGTGCCGCGCGAGGAGTCGAGCCGTGCGCCTTCTGGCGACAGGATGCCATCGACGCCGATCTCCGCACCAGTGGAGAGAATGACGGCGCGATGCAACGTGTTCTCCAGTTCGCGCACGTTGCCCGGCCAGCGATTGACGCTGAGGGCGCGGCGCGCCTCGGACGACAGCGGCCGCACCGGTAGGCCGTTGGCTTCCGAGTATTTCTTGACGAAATAAGTGGCGAGTTCGGAGATGTCGGCCGGGCGATCGCGCAGCGCCGGGATCTTCAGGTTCACGACATTGAGGCGGAACATGAGATCTTCGCGGAAGGTGCCGGCGCGCACCGCTTCCGACAAATTGCGGTTCGAGGTGGCGATGATGCGGATATCGACCGGCACCGGCTTGCCGCCGCCGACGCGGTCAATGACGCGCTCCTGGATGGCGCGCAAGAGCTTGGCCTGCAGGCGCACATCCATCTCGGAGATTTCGTCGAGCAGCAGCGTGCCACCATTGGCCTCTTCGAACTTCCCGATGCGGCGGGCAAGCGCGCCGGTGAAAGCGCCTTTCTCGTGGCCGAACAGCTCGGATTCGAGCAGGTTCTCCGGGATGGCGGCGCAGTTGACCGAGATGAACGGTTTCTTGGCGCGCTGCGAGCGCGAATGCACGTAACGGGCGAGCACTTCCTTGCCGGTGCCGCTTTCGCCGGTGATCAGCACGGAGGCTTCGGACGCCGCGACCTGCTGCGCCAGCTTCACGACGGCGGCCATCGCCTCGTCGCGATAGATCATGTCGCGGTTGTCCTGCGTCACGGCGGCAAGTACGGCGGCGATCAGATCCGGATCGGGCGGCAGCGGGATGTACTCTTTGGCGCCGGCATGGATGGCGCGCACGGCGGCGCGGGCATCGTTGGTAACGCCGCAGGCCACGATCGGCACGTGGATGCGCTCGGCTTCCAGCTTCTCCACCAGTTCGCGGATGTCGATCGCAACATCGACCATCATGAGGTCGGCGCCGCGCCCGGAGCGCAGCACGGCCAGACCCTGATCGATGGAGTCGGCGTGGGTGACCGAAGCGCCCTTGTCCATCGCGATCTTGCTGGCGATGGTGAGCTGGCCGCCGAGGGTGCCGATGATGAGTAGCCGCATGGCATTCGTCCTTGATATGCGGGTTGGCGCGCCTTAGGGC
>JAEZEY010000054.1 GCA_023432845.1 Pseudomonadota bacterium | reverse complement strand
GTCTCAGGTTCATTCCCTTGGATCGATGTTCGCCTTCGGTCGACACCGCTAAAATGAACCGTCAAGGACGATCGCTTGACGTTAGCCGATCGGATGTCTTGCCATTGCTGGATGCCATTGCGCCGAATGACCCATTTTAGCGAACAAGAGTGGCAACGACTTCGTGCGGACTTTGAAGCGCGGGCAAGCCAGTACCATGACCTCACGCTCTCGGTTTATTACGTCGTTCGCGACCAGCCTCAACCGGAGGTTCAGTTTGCCGAGCCGAATCACGCAGTAAGCCTTTGGCAATTCTTCGGCCATCTGACGAGTGATGAATCGATCCAGTCTCTTGGCCCCTTGGAGCCAACCCAATTTGGCATGGCCGGTGCTATGGTGAGCGCCTTTGCGGTCATCGCTGGACCGGAAACAGATCTGTTCCGGCGGATGGCAGAGCGCGCCGGTAGTCTCGTTCCCGACGAAGTAGGTCAACGCATCACATTGGAGGTCGCCAGCCGATTCTTCGATGCTGATACAGCAGGCAAACCACTGTACGTCTGCAACCAAACTCCGCTCTCTAAATGGCTCAACTTGGTGTTGGTCGCCATTGCCACCCACCAACCTAACCGTTTCCAAAAAGAAACGCTGGCCGTCGATCCTTTTGCCGCGTCGCTGGTCGCGCTCGACTTCCTGAGGCACAAACTTCCCGCACTAGAGCCGGCTGCGGGAAAAGGGCTCATTCCGGTTGCCATTCAGCAAATTGCGCGCGAAGTCCGGTCATTGGCGATGAACCTGCACTGCTGCAACCAGGACCTGAAAGCAGAGCAGTCGACATTTCTGATGCAGCGCGTGAACGAGCAACTGCTTCGCATCGAAGCCTTGCTTCCGCATCCACTCGCGCTGGCTGACTGCGACCTCCTGGCACGTGGCACTCTGCAACAGCTCACTGAATGGGTTGAAGCAATGAAGCTGCAGCTTCGCGACGCTTTCCCTCCATTTCGTTTCGCGGATCTTGGACTGCTCTACGCGGCGGCTTCGAAGCTGGATCGGCATGCAGACACGGCGGCGCAGAGAAACTCTGTTGCTCCGGCATTCACCGAGTATCAGCGGCAGCAGCTGCAAGAGAAGTATGGCGCCACCGAGTATCTGCGTCGGCGGTGGGCGGACGAGCCCGATAATGCCGTCGAGCGGATCAATGCCGGCATGGAGGAGGCGCTGCGGCGGTTTCCGGAAATGCGAACCTGGACCGTTGATGATTGGACTTGGCTATTCTTCTGCGATACCGACACGGTCCGTCAAACCGCCGGCTGGAGGTCCCTCGATCCAACCTCAACACCTCAATCACTGCAGCCGAAGACCGCGCACTCGGGATCCGGCGTTGACGGGAGCGGCGAAGCAATGAGCAAAGACGCGACACGCGAATTCCTGATGAAAGTCGGCGCGCTCAAGAGCATGCTTAACGAGCGCGCCCGTGGCGGCACTCCTTCAGAAACGGAATATGCTGCCCTGCGCAACGAACTCGTCACCATCGACGTAATCCGCGAGGCTTTGCCGAACTTCGTCCTCACCTGCCACACGATCCAGGATTTCTGGCTCTTCATACAGCCCAAATTTGCAAAATACAACGAACGAACCGAGTTCTTGTGGCAGGAGTTTTCTCCCATCATGACGTGGCTGCAAGGTGGAGTCGTTCCTGGCACACAAAGGCAGCAAGCGACACACAAGCCGGACATCGTGCTGGTTACTGTAAATAAGCACGAAACTCGCGCTGTGGTTAACGCGTTTGCGGCCGCCACGGGAGCCGAATCCATCGCTGTTCCCGTTGATGACCGTGTGTATCACAACCTCGGGACGCTCAACGGCACTACGATCTATCACGCTATCTCGGAGATGGGTTCCGGCGGTCCCGGAGGGATGCAGCAAACCGTCGACAAGGCGATTCGCTCCCTGGCTCCCGGCGCCGTCATCGCGATTGGAATTGCCTTCGGCATGGATGAGGCGGAACAAGCTATTGGCGACATTCTTATATCCAAACAACTCCGACTTTATGAGTTGCAGCGCATAGGCAAGAACAGCCAGATCGTCCTTCGTGGCTCTCGGCCAGACGCAGCGACTCGGTTGCTGAATCACTTTCGGGGGTTTGTCGATACAAAATGGGAAGGCGCTTCGGTGACGTCAGGCGTTATGCTCACCGGGGAAAAGCTTGTTGATGACATTGACTACCGCAAGCAACTTCAAGCGTTCGAGAGCGAGGCCATCGGCGGAGAGATGGAGGGAGCGGGCCTGTATGTCGCTGGCCTCGACCACAAGGTCGATTGGATCGTCGTGAAGGCGATCTGCGATTTTGCCGACGGCAATAAGGGAATCGATAAGACCGCGCGGCAAAAACTGGCAGCGCAAAACGCGGCTGAGTTTGTGGTCCAAGCCTTGCGGTACGCACCGCTTAAGCGGCGGTAGACTCAGAAGTGTCTGGCATGCGGTCCCCGCTCTCCCGGGAGCGGAGACGACCCCGGCTCAGGCTTCCATGCGAGTTCCGTGATACTCTACTCGCCGTGGCCCCTGGAAGAAGTGTCCAGGAAGGCCAAAGCGAGCTTGCACGGCATCGAGGCACTCGCGGTATTTCGAGAGCCAATAGCTCCAGCCCTGCGCCGGCGCCGCGTCTGCGGACGCCGTGCCCGCCAACGTGTCCTGCTCCGCTGAATCCAGAATCGGAATGATCAAGTCCAAAAAGGCATTTGCTGCGTCCTCGGTCTCGCTCACCCCGGTGAAAAGCACGGCGAAGTAGCTGTAGACAGCGGAAGTCAAGCGATGGTCGCCGTTGGGATTCAGGCGAGCAAGCCGACCTAGTTGCTCCTGAACATATTCGTCGCAATTCCGTTCCACGTAGTTCACAGCTTGCCGGCAGAGACCGCGGCGGATTTCCGAGATCTCGTCGCTGATCACTTCCATGTCTTCAGCAGTAGGCATGGGGCCGAAAACCTTTTGCTGGCAACGCCGGCGGTTGGGTTGACCCAAAGTCTGGCTGCAGGGGAGGAACACGGCCTGGCTGGCGGTTTGATTGGCCAAGACCCCGTTGGTCAGCACGTAGGTGAACGCGCCGGCGTCCCATTCTGTTGAGAGGCGGAACG
>JAEZEY010000039.1 GCA_023432845.1 Pseudomonadota bacterium | reverse complement strand
CGCTGCTGCAGGACGCGCGCGTCGACGTGCTCGAAGATCTCGAGGTGCAGCTGCTGGTGCGCTACCTGCGCGCCCGCGAGAACGAGGACGGTTTCGTGCGCGACGCTTTCGTCCATCTCTATGCGCTGATGGCAGCGCAGCGCGCCTCCAAGATCCTCGGCATCTTCGCCCGCCTCAACAAGCGCGACGGCAAGCCGCAATATTTGCGTCATCTGCCGCGCGTATGGACCTACCTGCAACGCGCGCTGGCGCATCCGTCGCTGGCGCCGCTCGCCGACTGGTACGGCGTCCACATTCCCGCACCGGACATGAAAGACACATGAGCATCGACACGCCGCACAGCGCCATGGTGCTTGCCGCCGGCCTCGGCCAGCGCATGCGGCCGCTGACCGCGACCATGCCGAAGCCGCTGGTCAAGGTCGCGGGCAAGGCGTTGCTCGATCATGTGCTCGATCGTCTTGCCGATGCCGGCGTCACGCAGGCGATTGTCAATGTGCATTACTTCGGCGACCAGATCATCACGCACGTCGCCGCGCGCAAGACGCCGAAGGTCGTCATCTCTGACGAGCGCAACGAATTGCTCGACACCGGTGGCGGGGTGGTCAATGCGCTGCCGCTCATCGGCGGCAAGCCGTTCTTTCACATCAATTCCGACACCATCTGGATCGACGGCGTGCAGCCAAACCTGACGCGGCTGGTCGAGCGCTTCGATGCCGATACGATGGACGCGCTGCTGCTGCTCGCCCCCACCGCGGAGAGCATCGGCTATGACGGCCGCGGCGATTTCCTGATGGCGCCGGACGGCCGCCTGACCTGGCCGGAAGAACGCGCGGTGGCGCCTTTCGTCTTTGCCGGCGCCGCGATCCTGTCGCCCCGCTTGTTCGACGGCGCACCGCAGGGCGCCTTCTCGCTGACGAAGCTGTTCGACAAGGCGATCGACGCCGGCCGGCTCTACGGCCTGCGCCTCGAAGGCCTGTGGATGCATGTCGGCACGCCCGACGCAATTGCGCTGGCCGAAGAGGCGATCGCGAAGAGCACGGGGTAGGACTGGATTGACGGTTGCCCGTCATTCCGGGACGCGCGTGCAACGCGCGGACCCGGAATCCTGCCACGTCTTCTGAAACTGTCTCTGGATTCCGGGTTCGCGACTTCGTCGCGCCCCGGAATGACGTGCAAATCACCAAATCCTCGTGACTCCGTGTAATCTCTCACCATGAAGCCCAACCTCTTCACCATCCCCGCCTCGGCGCCTTTTCTCGAGGTGCTGATCGACGCGCTGCTCGCCGGGCGGCTGGTAAAGGACTATCCGGCCTCGCGCGATCCTCTGGAGATCGCGCGCGCCACGCTCTATCTGCCGACGCAGCGCGCCTGCCGCGTGGCCCGCGACGTGTTCCTCGACCGGCTCGGCCTGGAGGCCGCGATCCTGCCGCGCATCGTGCCGCTCGGCGGCATCGACGAGGACGACATCGCCTTCGCCGAAGCCGCCAAGGCCGAATTGCCCGAGCAGGCGCTGGCCATCCCCGAAGCGATGAGCGGCCTGTCGCGATTGCTGCCGCTGTCGGCGCTGATCCTTAAGTGGGCGACCACCATCGCGCCGAAGGATCGCGGGCAAAAAAATCCTGGCCATGTGCCGCTGGTGGCCAGCAATCCGGTCACGGCGTTCCGCCTGGCGCAGGATCTGGCGCGGCTGATGGACGACATGACAACGCGGCAGGTGCCGTGGGACGCGCTCGACGAGTTGGTGCCGGAGGAGCACGACAAATACTGGGACCTGACGCTCGGCTTCCTCAAATTCATCCGCGCGCAGTGGCCGGAAATTCTCGCCGGCGGCAACCGCATCGAGCCGGCCGAGCGCCGCGATCTGCTGATCAAGGCCGAGACCGAGCGCCTCGCCAATGCCAGCGACCCGATCATCGCCGCCGGCTCGACGGGCTCGATCCCGGCGACCGCGACCTTGCTCGATACGATTGCGAGGCTGCCGCATGGCGCCGTGGTGCTGCCCGGGCTCGACACCGATCTCGATGAGCCGAGCTGGGAAGCGATCCTCAGCGACAACGACGCCGCGCATGGTCATCCGCAGTTTGCGCTGGCCTCGCTGATCAAGCGTATCGGCATCATGCGCTCGGACATCACCGCGCTTGCCGCGCCTTCGCCGCATGGCCGCGAGCGTGTCACTTCCGAAGCCCTGCGCCCAGCGCTCGCGAGCCAGCTCTGGCAGGCGCTGCCGGGCAACACTGAATTTGCCGCGCGCGCCGACGCCGCCATCGATAACGTCGCGGTGATTGAAACCGCCAATGCCGAGGAAGAGGCGCTGGCCATCGCCGTTACCTTGCGCGAGGCGATGGAGACCCAAGGCAAGACCGCCGCTTTGGTGACGCCGGACGTCGCGCTCGGCCGCCGCGTCGCCGCGCTGCTGGCCCGCTGGAACGTTCCGGTGGACGATTCACGCGGCCAGTCGCTGGCCGATATGCCGGAAGGCGTGTTCGCGCGGCTGCTGGCGGACGTCGTGCGTCACAAGTTCGCGCCGATCCCGCTGCTCGCTTTGCTCAAGCATCCGTCGAGCCCGTTCGACGTTCATGCAGTGAGCGTGCTGGAGCGTGCCGTGCTGCGCGGCACGCGGCCGAAGGAAGGCACCGAGGGCCTTGCCGGCGCGCTCGCCGATATACGCGCGCAGATCGAACTCGGCCGCGCAGGCAAGGCATCCGGCCTGCACCGCTCCGATCCGCGCCTCGCGCTGAGCGGCACCGATCTCGATGCGGCAAGCGCTTTGATCGAGACGCTTCAGCACCACCTGATGCCGCTCGAGAAACTGGAAAGCGCGCAGCCGATTGGCGCTTTCGCCGCGAAACATGCCGAAGCGCTGACCGCGCTCGGCGGCATGACCCGCGAACTGCAGGCGACATTCGATGAACTGACCGTCGCCGAAGCGCTCGACGTCGCCGTGTCCGATTATGCTGAGCTGTTCCATCTGGCGATCGCCGACCGCACCATTCATCGCGCGCCGGCCGATGCGCGCATCCGCATCTTCGGCCTGCTCGAGGCACGTCTCCAGCATGTCGATCGCCTCGTGCTCGGCGGACTGGTCGAAGCGGTGTGGCCGCCGGAAGCAAAGGCCGATGCCTGGCTGTCGCGGCCGATGCGGCGACAGCTTGGGTTGGATCTGCCGGAGCGGCGTATCGGCCTGTCGGCGCATGATTTCGCGCAGGCGCTTCGCGCGCGCGAGGTGATCC
>JAEZEY010000022.1 GCA_023432845.1 Pseudomonadota bacterium | reverse complement strand
TTCCCATCAACCGCTGGATATCGACCGGCTTGGTGTCGAAGTCGTCGCAGCCGGCGTCGCGCGCCTTCTTCTCGTCTTCCGCCATCGCATGCGCGGTGAGCGCGATCACCGGGATCGCCTTGGTCGCCGGATCGGCCTTGACGCGCCGCGTCGCTTCCCAGCCGTCGATGACCGGCAGACTCATGTCCATCAGGATGATGTCGGGGCTTTCCGAACCCGCCATCGTGATCGCCTGCTGGCCGTCCACCGCGATCAAGACCTCGTAGCCGTTACGCACGAGGCGGCGCGAGAGCATGTCGCGGTTCATCTCGTTGTCTTCGACCAGCAGTACTTTCATCGCTCAGGCCTTCTCACATTCCACTATTTATGGTTGGCATGCCGATGCGCCAGCGCCGACAGCGCCGCGCCCAGAGTGCCGATCGGCTGACCGCTCTTGCTCAGCACCAGAAGCGTACGCTCGGCAAGGAACGCGCGCTCCTCGTCGGTGAGGTCCTTGGCGGTGAGGACGACGATCGGCACATCCTTCATGCTGTCGAAGTCGCGCACCTTCTCGAGGAAGGCAAAGCCGTCGACTTCCGGCATCATGAGGTCGAGCAGCACCAGCGCCGGGGGCTGGTGGTTCGACAGCCAGCCCAGCGCCTCGCGGCCATTGGCGGCCTGCGCCGGCGTCATGCCCGCGCCCCGCACCGTGTTGGCGACCAGTTCGCGCACATCGGCGTCATCATCGACGATGAGGATGGTGGAATCCTCCTTGGCCGGCGCCAGCTTGCGCAGCAGCGCGGAGAGCCTGTTGCGGTCGATCGGCTTGGTCATGAATTCGGAGGCACCGAGCGAGAAGCCCAGATTGCGGTCATCGACGATCGTGAGCATGATGACCGGAATATGCTCGAGCGCCGGCTCCGACTTCATGATGCCGAGCACCGACCAGCCGTCGATCTTCGGCATCTGCACGTCGAGCGTGACGATATCGGGCGGCGTCTTGCGCATGATCGAAAGCGCCTCGGCGCCGTCGCGCGCATGCAGCAGCACATAGCCCTCGCGGCCAAGCGTGGCCGACAAGACGTCATGCACCGCCGGATCGTCATCGACGATCAGCACGGTGATCGATGCAGCAACGCCTTCCGGCTCGAGGTCGAGATCGTCGGCGGCGGAGGTTTCGCCCTCGCCGCCCTCGCGGTCCGGCAGCACGATGCTGAAGGTCGTGCCCTTGCCCGGCGCGCTGGCGACATCGATCGTGCCGCCGAGCATGGTGACGAAATGCCGGGTAATGGTGAGACCGAGGCCGGTGCCGCCGAAATTGCGGGTGGTCGATGAATCGGCCTGGGTGAAAGCCTGAAACAGCCGGCCCACCTGCTCCGGCGTCATGCCGATGCCGCTGTCGGTGACGTCGAAACGGACGAGATCGCGGCCGTCTTCGCTCGTGCGCGACAGCCGCAGCAGCACGGTGCCCTGTTTGGTGAACTTGGCTGCATTGCTGAGCAGGTTGATCAGGCACTGCTTGAGCTTGGTCAGGTCGGTATTGAGCGTGCCGATGTCCAGCGGGCATTCGATCACCAATTTGTTGCCGTTCTTGGCGATCATGGGATCGACGATGGTCTTTACGTCGCCGACCGCCTTCTTGAGATCGAGGCGCTCGCGATAGACCTCCATCTTGCCGGCCTCGATCTTGGACAGATCGAGGATCTCGTTGATCAGCCCCAGCAGATGCTTGCCGGCGGCGCTGATCTTCTCCAGATCGCCGAGCGCAGCCTTGTCGCCGCGATCCTGCGCGTCCTCGGCCAGCAGTTCGCTATAGCCGATGATCGCGTTGAGCGGCGTGCGCAGCTCGTGGCTCATATTGGCGAGGAACGATGACTTCACCTTGTTGGCGGACTCGGCATCCTCCATCGCCTTGCGCAGCGCCAGCTCCTGCTTCTTGCGCTCGGTAATATCGGAGTAGATGGCGATGAAGCCGCCGCCCGGCACCGGGTCGCGGCGCACTTCCATGACCATGCCGTCCGGCCGGGTGCGCTCGAAGGAATGCGAGGTGCCGAGCACTGCGAGGCGCTTGGCCAGTTCCTTGTCGATGTCGGCGTCCTCGCCGAACTCGCCGCGCGCGCCGAGATAGCGGATATAGTCGGAGAAAGTGCGATCGGTGCCGAGGAATTCCTCGGGCATTTCCAGATATTCGACGAAGCGCTCGTTCCAGGTGACGAGCTTGTGGTCGGCGTCGTACATGGCGACGCCCTGCTGCATGTTGTCGATGGTCGCGCGCAGGAAGGCGTGTTCTTCCTTCGACGACAATTGTCGCTTCATATGTGCCTGCACGGCATCAGCCCCGAAATCTTGCAACGTCGAGATTCAAGTCAAAGCTGTAAGACATGCGCGCTTACGGCTCCAGCAGAAAATAGGTTTGCATCGGGCCCTTGCCCTTGACCTCGATGACGCCGCGCGGCTCGACGGCAAAGCCGTCGCCGAGCGCCTGGCGGGTCGCCTCGGTGATGTGAATGCGGCCGTTGACCGAATGCGACTCCATGCGGCTCGCGGTGTTCACGCTGTCGCCCCAGAGGTCGTAGGCGAATTTGTGGGTACCGATGACGCCGGCGACGATCGGGCCGGTGTGAATACCGATGCGGGCTTCGAGATTGAGGCCCGTAGCCCCGGCGACATCGCGCACGGCACGCATCATGCGCGGGGCGAGCCGCGCGATGCGCTGCGCATGGTCCGCCTGTGGCTCGGGGATGCCGGCCGCCGCCATATAGGCATCGCCGATGGTCTTGATCTTCTCGACGCCGGCCTCGGCCGCGAGCGCGTCGAACTGGGTAAAAATATCACCCAGGAAATCGAGCACCCGCTCGGCCGGCATGGTGCCGGACAGCGCGGTGAAACCGGCAAGATCGCAGAACAGGATGGTCGCTTCCTGCACCTGATCGGCGATTCTGTGCTCGCCGTCGCGCATGCGCTTGACGATGCTCGGCGGCAGGATGTTGAGCAGCAACGCTTCCGATTTACGCTTCTCGGTTTCCAGATCGGCGACGAATTTCTTTTCGCGGTCGCGCAGCCATTTCTTTTCCAGTGACGAGTTGATGCGGCTGCGCAACAGGATCGGATCGAACGGCTTCGACAGATAGTCCTCGGCGCCGGCTTCGATGCAGCGCACGATGCTGTCGAGCTCGTCGAGCGCGGAGATCACGATGACCGGGATGTGCCGCGTTGACGCATCGCTCGTGAGGCGCGTGAGCACATCGAAGCCGCCGATCCCCGGCATGATGAGATCGAGCAGCACGAGATCGAACTCGTGCTCGCCCATCAGCTTGAGCGCCTGGGCACCGTCGGCGGCGGTGATCACGGCATGACCTTCGCGCGTCAGCCGGCGTTCCAGCACGTCGCGGTTGGCGGCGTTATCGTCAACGACGAGAATGCGGCTTTGCCGGTCGATGAGATGCGAGGCGTCAGCCTTCAGTGGCTCGACGGTGCGCAGCACCTCGGCAACGATGCCGGCGTGGGCAGCGAGCTTGTCCTCGCCCGCGATCGGCGCGTCGTCGATATGGGTCAGCGCGACCATGGCGTCGATCTGACCGAGCAACTGGTCGGCGGCCTGCTTGAGCCGCACGAGATCCTCGCGCAGCGGCGCGTCGTCCTGGCCTTCCATGTCCTCGATCAGCATCTCGCTATAGCCGATGACGGCGTTGAGCGGCGTGCGCAGGTCGTGGCGGATGCGGCGGTTGAGTTCGCGGTCGTTCTCGCCGAGCTTGCGGTCGCTGCCTGAGTCGGCGACCACCGCACTGACGAAATCATTAAGCTTCGCCGCTGCGCTCTGCATGCGATCAAGGTCGCCGAGCATGTCTTCGGCCTCGAGACGCCGCGCATCCTCGACAAGAATGTCGAGGAAATCCGCAATCGCCATGGCGGGCGCCTGCACCTCCTGGCGCAGATAGGCGGCAAGGGCCCGGTTGAGACGCTGATTCTGGTCGTCGTTCATTGGCGGCTGGACAATAAGGTTGCGGCGGCGCGAAAGCAAAAGGTGGACACCTCTTGGCGACAATTCAGCCGCATTCCGTTCAGAAGCAATTCAGGCGCGGAACCGCAGCATCGCGGTGACGTTAAGAGTGCTTCCCACAGGAGTTCTGGCCGATGATATCTGCTTCACGTTCGTTACTGCTGGCTTGCACGGCCCTCACCGCCGCGGCGGGGCTCGCCCTTCCGGCGAGCGCCGCACCCACCGCGCCGATATTGATGGCGCAGGCGCAGCAACAACCACCGGAGCAGAAGAAGGAGG
>JAEZEY010000484.1 GCA_023432845.1 Pseudomonadota bacterium | reverse complement strand
GCCGCAAGGCCGCCGTCCTTTTTTGGGCAGAAGCCAACCCGGTTCAGCGCGGATTCCAGCGACCTTCGCGGACCAGTTCGCGCATCTGCGTCGTCACGATCTTGGTCAGCGCGCGCGTCGCCATTGTCATCGGCCTTTGGCTCGAGGTGGCGAGCAGAAGCTGCCTTGTCAGTTGCGGTCGCACGATCGGGAAGCATCGGATACGCCCCGCCTTCACCAGATGGTGCACGGTCGAGTAAGACAAGACAGTATACCCGACGCCCTTCTCGACCAGATTGAGCGTCGAAGGCATGGCGTCGATCTCGATGATGATGTTGGGCTCGATACCGGCCTTGCCGAATACCTGGTCGATCAGAAGCCGCAAGCCGTGCGGGCGGCTCGGCAGGATCATCGGAATATCGGCCAGCACCTTGGCCTGCACATTGCCGGCCGGCAGCTTCGAGGGATCCTTGGCCGCGCCGAGCAGCACCAGTTCTTCCTTGAGCAGCGGCTCGGACAGCACGTTGCTCATCGCGGGCTGATTATAAAGCACGGCAACGTCGATCTTTCCGGTAAGCAGCCATTCGAGCACGTGGCCGCTGAAGCCCTCGACCACGCGCATCGCGATCTGCGGATACTGCTCGCGATAGCGTTCGACCAACGGCACCGTAAGCACCGAGCCCACCGACGGCGGCATGCCGATGGCGACGCTGCCATGCGGGCTCAGTTGCAGCGCCGCGATTTCGGACGCCGCGCGCGAGGCCTGCTCCAGAATGCCCTTGGCGTACTGATCGAGCAGCTTGCCGGCCTCGGTGAGGATGATGCCGCGGCCGTTCCGATAGAACAGTTTGACGCCGAGTTCCGTCTCCAGCGCCTTCACATAGCGGCTCAACGCCGGCTGCGCGATCGACAAGGTCACGGACGCGCGTGAGAAGCTGCCGCATGCCGCCGCGGTCGAGAACACCTTGAGCTGCTTTATATCCATCTCGTCCCGGGCCCGCGTTTTCCGGCGGTCCAATCCCCCGCCGAAATCGACATATCAGATAGCACAAATTCATTGGCAGCGGGTGCCGCGGAAGCTGCGACAATGTCAGTCGCAAAGTGAGGATCAATCTCACGCCTACGGGGGAGACGACCATGACCAGCAAGGGCAATGCATTCCTGACCGGCGCCGCCGGCGGCATGGGCACGGCGATCGCGCGGGCGCTGGTCGCCGCGGGTTACCGCGTCATCCTTGCCGACCGCGACGAGGAAAAGCTCAAGCCGCTCGCCGCCGAGCTCGGCGACGCGGCGATGCCGCTGATCCTCGACGTCACCGACCCGGATCGCACCGCGCGCATCCTCGAGCTCGTCCCGGCCGAATTCCAGCCGATCGATGTCCTGATCAACAATGCCGGTCATGACATCGGCGGCCGCAAGCGCTTCGATGTCGGATCGGCGGACGACTGGGCCGCCATTGTCGATACAAATCTCAACGGCCTGATGCGCGTCACCCGCGCCATCCTTCCCGACATGGTCCGCCGCAACAAAGGCGACGTCGTGAATATTAGCTCGATCGCCGCGGTACGCATCGTGCCGGATATGGCGCCCTACAATGCCAGCAAGGCCGGCATCCACATGCTGACCGAAATCATCCGTGCCGAACTGGCGGAGACCGCGATCCGCGTCACCGAGATCATGCCGGGCCTCGCCCGCACCGGCATCATCAAGACCCGCTATCGCGGTGATGAAGCGATGACCAAAGCCTATTTCGACCAGTTCAAGATGGCGCTCGATCCAGAGGACATTGCCCGCTCCATCATGTTCGCGCTCGCGCAGCCGCCCCACGTTCAGGTCGCGGAAATGATGGTGTTGCCGGTCAATCGCTGGTGAGGCTCTCACCCCTTCGGCACCGTCAGCGCACATAGCTCGGCGACGTCGGCGTTGGTGTCGAGCGACCAGATGGCGTCGATGAGCGGCGCGACGTCATGTTTCGGATTCCAGGCGACCGCGGCGTTGCGCAGCTTCGCCTCCAGCTCTTCGTCGCCCATCGGGTTGGCTTCGCTGCCACGCGCGGCCTGCGTCGAAAGATGATGCACCTTGCCATCGGCCGTCACGATGTCCACTGCGGCGGCGATGGTGGCGAAGGACGGATCGCGCACCACCTCGACCTTGCCGCGCAGCGCCGCGACTTTCGGATCGGCGACGCATTCATCGCTGAATTCCTCGGGACCGGCTTTGCCGCGCACCAGCGCGGCGGCGACCGCATGCTGCACGCTCACCTGCGACAGCCGCCCGCTCGTAACCTGCGGACGATCGGTGCGCTCGGCAAGCAACGGGTTGCCCCGCACGATGACCTTGGCCACGGCAGCGCCCGGATTGTCGCGCTGCCAGTCAAGCACGCAATCGAGCACCGGATTGATGACAAAGCCGCACGGGTACGGCTTGTAGGATGTCTCCATGATCTGCCAGGTCTTGCCCCAACCATCGGTAAGGAACGACAGATCGGGCGGCACGCCCATGGCGTTGTAGAGGCCCTGCACGCCGGCCAGCGGCTCCGGCGGGCCATCGAAGCCCTTCTCCGCCAGCAGCGCCGACAACAGGCCGTTGCGCGCGGCGTTGCCGACGCTGGCGCTCTTCGACGCAGTGCCGAGGCATTCGCACAGACCGGATGACTGCGTCGCCGCCGAGCCCAAGGCCCAGATGATGTGTTCCGCATCCAGCCCGATCAGCCGGCCGGCCGCCGCCGCGGCGCCGAACACGCCGCAGGTCGAGGTGATGTGCCAGCCCAGCGAATAGTGCTTCGGCGACACCGCAAGCCCGATGCGTGTCTCGATTTCGTTGCCGATCACCGTGCCGAACAGCAGATCCGGGCCGCTGACGCGGCGCAGCTCGGCCAGCGCCAGCAACGGCGGCACCACCGGCACGGTCGGATGAATGACGGTGCGGGTATGAGTGTCGCAGAAATCGTAGACATTGGCGCCTGCGGCGTTGAGGAAGGCTGCGCTCAGCGCATCGATGCGCTCGCCGCGGCCGACAAGGGTCGCCTGCTTGCCGCCGGAGAACGGCGCCAGGGTCGCGAGCGCGATCTCGACCGGTGGGGTCCGACAGCCGGCCAGAGCCACGGCAAAGAAGTTCATCACCGAGCGCTTGGCTTGATGCATCACGTCGGAAGGAATGTCCTCGCGGCGCGTATCGGCGATGAGCTGCGCGAGTTGGCGCGTAACATTGGGCCGGTCGGGCATCGCAGTCCTCGTCAAGAAATCGACCGCAGTGACGGTCGTTACGCGCCGATGAAGTTCGGCTTGCGCTTTTCCATGAAGGCCTTGCGGCCTTCCTTGTAGTCCTCACTGGCGAAGCATGCCTGCACCACGGCTTCGCAGGCGGCCAGGTTGCGTTCGCCCTCCGGCTTCACCACTTCGCCGACGATGAATTTCACCGAGTCGACAGTGAGCGGCGCGTTGGCCGCCATGGTCGCGGTGTAATCGGCAACGTATTGCTCGAGCGTGCCGGACGGCACCACCCGGTTGACCAGCCCCATGCGCTCGGCTTCCTCGGCCGTGAACTGGCGGGCGGTGTAAAAGATTTCCTTGGCAAAGGACGGGCCGACGACGTCGACCAATCGCTTGATGCCCTTGAAGCCATAGCCGAGGCCGAGCTTGGCCGCCGGAATGCCGAACTTCGAATTGTCACTGCAGATACGCATGTCACAGCACATCGCCAGCGCTATGCCGCCGCCGATGCAATAGCCACGGATCATGGCGATGGTCGGCTTGGGGAATTCATGAAACGCCGCATAGGCGCGCTCGACGCGAACGGCATAGCGCTTCACCGCTTCTTCGGTCGAGCGGTCCT
>JAEZEY010000465.1 GCA_023432845.1 Pseudomonadota bacterium | reverse complement strand
CCTGGACGTGGCGCACGGCCGGCTCGTCGAAGGTGGAGGAGACCACCTCGCCCTTCACCGAGCGCTGCATGTCGGTCACTTCCTCCGGACGCTCATCGATCAGAAGCACGATCAGATAGCATTCGGGGTGATTGGCGGTGATCGAATGGGCGATGTTCTGCAAGAGCACGGTCTTGCCGGTGCGCGGCGGCGCCACGACGAGGGCGCGCTGGCCCTTGCCGATCGGGGCGACGATGTCGATGACGCGCGCCGACAGATCCTTCTTGGTCGGATCGTCGTGTTCCATCTTCAGCCGCTCGTCGGGATAGAGCGGCGTCAGGGTGTCGAAGTTGATCTTGTGGCGCGCCTTCTCGGGGTCCTCGAAATTGATCGTGTTGACCTTGAGCAGCGCGAAGTAGCGTTCACCTTCCTTGGGCGAGCGGATCTGGCCCTCGACGGTGTCGCCGGTGCGCAGGCCGAAGCGGCGGATCTGGGACGGCGAAACGTAGATATCGTCGGGGCCGGACAGGTAATTCGATTCCGGCGATCGCAAGAAGCCGAAACCGTCGGAGAGAACCTCGACCACGCCTTCGCCGATAATCTCGATTTCCTGCGTCGCGAGCTGCTTCAGGATCGCGAACATCAGCTCCTGCTTGCGCAGGGTGGAGGCGTTCTCGACCTGGTGCTCTTCGGCGAAGGCCAGAAGTTCGGCGGGGGTCTTGGACTTGAGGTCCTGGAGCTTCATTTCCCGCATGGGGGGTAGGGTCCTTGAAGGGGAAACCGGGCTTGGTCTTTCGAACCTTGGCCTTTGAAAAATCGGGGCCAGCGCCGGCTAGACAGTGGGATTGAGTTCGCAGGTCTGGGAAGACGCGGGGCTTTTCAGGAGAAGGTCCTGGAGCCTGCGGCGGTTCCGAACGGCTCGGTTCCGGTACGCGACTTCATCCGCCTGCGTTCGGTGGGATGACAGCAAGATAAGTTAGGCCGGGATTTGGCGCAAGAGGCGAGCCGCCGGGCGCCGCCGTTCCGGTTAAGCGACCTAGAACGGCTTGACCACCACCATGATCACGATGAAGATCATGAGGATTGTCGGTAATTCATTGATAATACGAAAGAATTTAGCGTCCTTGGTATTGCGGCCGGCGGCGAAATCCCTGGCCCAACGGCCCAAATACCCATGGACGGCGCTCATGACGACGACCGCAGTAATCTTCGCGTGCAGCCAGCCGGACGTCAGCCATCCCCCCTCCAGCATCAGCACGACGCCGGCGATCCAGGTCACCGCCATGGCCGGCGTCATGATGAAATGCAGCAGCCGATACTCCATGACCTCGAAGGTCCTGGCCTGCTGCGAACCCGGCTCGGCGGCGACGTGATAGACGAACAGCCGCGGCAGATAGAGCATTCCCGCCATCCACGAGATGACGGCGACGATGTGCAGGGCTTTGATCCAGAGATACATGGGCTAGTGCTCGCTTGAGCGGGAAGCCGGGTCAACTCCCGCGATGAGAGTCCCCCGTTATCCCCGCACCCGCTTCAGCATCTGCTCGACATGGGCGATCGGCGTTTCCGGCAGAATGCCGTGGCCGAGATTGAAGATCAGCGGACGGTCGGCCATCGTCAGCACATCCTCGATCTCGCGATCGAGCGCCGCGCCGCCGGCCAGCAAAGCCAACGGATCAACATTGCCCTGGATCGGCACGCGCGGCTGCAGAATGTCGTGCGCCAGGCTGCGTGGGAACATCCAGTCGAGACCTATGGCATCGACGCCGGTGATCTCAACATAAGGCAACGCCATCGCGCCGGCGCCGCGCGGAAAGCCGATGATCTTGGCGCCCGGCACCTGCGCACGCACGCCCGTAACGATCCGCTCGGTCGGTTCCATGCACCAGCGATCGAACTGCTCCGGCGGCAAAATACCGGCCCATGTATCGAAAATCTGCACGCAATCGGCACCGGCCTTGAGCTGCGCCACCAGATACTCAATCGAGCCTTGCACCAGCCGATCGATGATGCGCTTGAAATTCTCCGGATCGCGATAGGCAAACAGCCGGGCCGGTCCCTGATCGGAAGTCCCTTCGCCGGCCACCATATAGGTCGCCACCGTCCACGGCGCGCCGCAGAAGCCGATCAGGGTCGTGTTGTCGGGCAGTCCCGCCTTGACCCGGCGCACCGTCTCATAGACCGGCGCCAGCACGTCGTGATCGACACGCTCGCGCAAGCCGGACAGCGAAGCAGCGTCCTTCATCGGCTCGAGCTTGGGGCCTTCGCCGGCGAGGAACTCGACCTTGCGCCCCAGCGCCAACGGCATCACGAGGATATCGGAGAACAAAATCGCAGCGTCGAAGTTGAAACGACGGACCGGCTGCAAGGTGACTTCGGCCGCCAGTTCCGGATTGAAGCAAAGATCGAGGAAGCCGCCGGCCTTGGCTCGCACCTCGCGGTATTCCGGCAGATAGCGGCCTGCCTGGCGCATCATCCAGACCGGCGGAATCTCCTGCGCATGACCTTCCAGGACTTGCAGCAGGGGTTTTGTCCCCACGGGGTTCGCGCTCACCATGCTCTTCCTAAAGAATCCTTAAGATCTATTTGTAGTAGTAGTTGGGCTGTCAGTTTGACTCATGACTCGCAGTCAACACTCTGTCCACTGCCAGGCCGGTCACGATTCAGTTTCCCCTATTGTCCGTCGTGACGGAATCCCCCGACCAAAAGCGCGCCGTACCGCGAATTCGGCGACTTATCCAACACTGTCCCCAGACCGTCATCCACATGTCGCGGTGAGCTTGCGCCCGGTCTGCTTTCGTTCGTCCCCGGAAACGGCGCTGTGGACAAAAATTGACCTGTCCCGCCGTGCCCGCTTACATGCCCGCCGGGGGGCCAATTCGTCCCCGGCAATCCACATTCTGCCCGGCCACCATACAGATGTCCGATACAGGCTACTTTCATTTGCATCTGGTGTCCGACGCCACCGGCGAGACGCTGATTACGGTCGCGCGCGCCGCAGCCGCTCAATATGCCAATGTATCGCCAGTCGAGCACCTTTATCCGATGGTGCGCTCGAAGAAGCAGCTCGACCACTGTCTCGCCGAGATTTCCGAATCCCCGGGCCTCGTCCTCTATACCCTGCTTGAAGAGGACCTGATTCAGCTGCTCGAGAACAAGTGCCGCGAACTAGGCCTGCCCTGCATGTCGGTGCTGGGGCCGATTCTGCGCCTGTTCCAGTCCTATCTCGGCGCCGAAACGATTCACCGCGTTGGCGCCCAGCATGTTCTCAATGCCGAGTATTTCAATCGCATCGATGCGCTCAACTATACGATGATGCACGACGACGGTCAGCACGTCAGCGGCCTTGACGACGCCGATGTGGTCCTGATCGGCGTGTCGCGCACATCGAAGACACCGACCTCGATCTATCTCGCCAACCGCGGCATCAAGACCGGTAACGTACCTCTGGTGCCGGGTGTGCCGCTGGCGCCCGAAGTCGAGAAACTGAAGCGACCGTTGGTGATCGGGCTTTATGCCAGCCCCGAGCGTATCGTGCAGATCCGCGAAAACCGCCTGCTCGGCCTCAAGGCGCACCGCGACGACGATCGCTATATCGACAAGGCCGCAGTCGCCGAGGAGGTAGCCTATTCACGGCGGCTATGCACGAAGCACGGCTGGCCGCTGATCGACGTCACCCGGCGCTCGATCGAGGAAACCGCGGCCGCTGTCGTTAAGCTGCTCACCGAGCGGCGGCGGCAGCCGGTTTCGATGTAATTCGTCCGACGAAAGAAAAAATATGCCTCTCTGGTTAGGCCAGCAGCCTTTGATCCTCGCGTCGAAGAGCGACATTCGTGGCAAGATTCTCGCCGCCGCCGGCCTGCGCTTCGGCATCCGCGCCGCGCAGATCGACGAGCGCGCGGTCGAAGCCGAGGCGAAAGTCGGCGACGCCATTGCCGCGGCACGGCTCCTGGCACGAGCTAAAGCGATGGCGGTGGCGGCGCAGATGCCGGGCCATATCGTGCTCGGTGCCGATCAGACCTTGGCGCATGGTTCGCTGCGACTGACCAAACCCGCCAACCGCGAGGATGCAGCGTTGCAGTTGCGCATGCTGCGTGGCCAGACTCATGAACTGCACGCGGGCATTGCGGTGGTCCGTGACGGCGAAGTGCTGTTCGAGCTTGTCGATACCGCGCGGCTGACAATGCGAGATTTCTCCGACCGCTTTCTGGACGACTATCTCGACATGACCGGCGACGTCGCGATGACCAGCGTTGGCGCCTATCAGCTCGAAGGCATCGGCATCCATCTGTTCGAGCGCGTCGAAGGCGACTACTTTACCATTCTCGGCCTGCCGCTCTTGCCGTTGCTGAAATTCCTGCGCGAAAGCGGTTACGTCGATGGTTGAGGCATGAGCGATATGTTTATCCTCGGCCTGACCGGCTCTATCGGCATGGGCAAGACGGCGACGGCGAAAATGTTCGCCGAGGAGGGCGTGCCGGTGCAGGACGCCGACGCCGCGGTACACGCGCTTTACGAGGGTAAGGCGACGCCGCTGATCGAAGCGGCGTTTCCCGGCACAACGGCGGATGGCAAGGTCGACCGCGTCAAACTGGGCACGATGGTGATCGGCAAGCCGGAGGCCATGGCGAAGCTGGAAAAGATCGTGCATCCGCTCGTGGCGCAGGAGCGCGACGGCTTTCTTGCCGATGCGGAAATGGCCGGTGCCGATGTCGTCGTGCTCGATATTCCGCTGCTCTACGAGACCGGCAGCGACATCAACTGCGACGCGGTGGTCGTGGTGTCGGCGCCGGCGGAGGTGCAGCGCGCGCGTGTGCTGGCGCGTCCCGGCATGACCGAGGAGCGTTTTGCCGCCATTCTGGCCAAGCAGATGCCGGATGCCGACAAGCGGGCGCGCGCGGATTTCATCGTGGATACGTCGCAGGGTTTCGACGCGGCGCGCCAGCAGGTGCGTGAGATTCTGGCCAAAGTGCGTAAGATGCATAAAGACGCCGGCTGAGTCGCCTCAGAGGCGATAGCCAGCGGGGCCTGCTAAAATAGAACCATGCGCGAAATCGTTCTCGATACCGAAACCACCGGCCTTGATCCCAACCAGGGCCACCGCCTGGTCGAGCTCGGCTGCGTCGAGTTGCTCAACCGCATTCCGACCGGGCAGACGTTCCACGTCTACGTCAATCCCGAACGCGACATGCCGATGGAGGCCTTCAACGTCCATGGCCTGTCGGCGGAGTTCCTGAGCGGGCACCGCAGGTTCGCCGAGATCGTCGACGACTTCCTCGCCTTCATCGGCGACGACGCGCCGCTGGTGATCCACAATGCCGAGTTCGATCACAAATTTCTCTGCGCCGAGCTGAACCTGGTCAAGCGCACGCTGATTGCCCGCGAACGGCTGGTCGATACGTTGGCGCTGGCGCGGCGCAAGCATTCTGCCGGCCCTTACAATCTCGATGCGCTGTGCGGACGCTATGGCATCGACAACTCGCGCCGCACCAAGCACGGCGCGCTGCTCGACGCCGAGATCCTGGCCGAGGTTTATCTTGAATTGCTCGGCGGCCGGCAGGCCTCGCTGGGCCTGGCCGAAAGCATCACGCCGAGCGTGTTCGCGGTGGCGGGCGCGGCGACCGTGCGCACGCGACCGGCGCCGCTCAAGCCCCGCCTGAGCGAAGCCGAACTCGCGGCGCACCGCGAATTCATCGGTACGCTCGGCGAAGAAGCCGTGTGGCGAAAGTATCTCTGAGCGATCAGTTGCCCGCCGGCGCCTGCTGCGCGGCGAGCTGCTCCATCTTCTGCCGATAGAGCGCAACGAAGTCGACCGGGTCGAGCAGCAGCGGCGGGAAGCCGCCATTGCGCACGGTGGTCGCGATGATCTCGCGCGCGAACGGGAACAGAAGCCGCGGGCACTCGATCAGCACCACGGCGTTCATACTCTCCTGCGGCACGTTGCGGATGCGGAAGACGCCGCCGAAGGCGAGGTCGAAGCTGAACAGAAGGCTGCCGGCGTTCTCGGCCTTGCCCGACAGATGCAGCACCACTTCGATGTCGGTGTCGGAGATCGGCGCGGCGTTCACGTTGATCTGGATGCCGATCTGCGGCTGTTGACCCGTGGCAAGCGACTTCGGTGAGTTCGGATTCTCGAACGAGAAATCCTTGATGTACTGCGCCACCACATTGAGCTGCGGCACCTGCTCCGGATTGAATTCTTCGGCCTGGCCGCCATTCGTGGTCGTCATCGAAGTTCCCTCTGTTTTCGCGGCGGTTGGCTAACACGCTGCCCCGGGGCGAACAAGGATGCCGGCCTCAGATCGGGCCAAGCCCTCGGGCCTGCCGCCGAGCATCGTAAACGCGCCGATCAGCGCTCGGTGCCGTCGCGCTCCCGGCCGGGCAACTGAGGGTCGTCGACCCGGCGCCATTGCTCGGGCTCGAGATCGACCACCCCGTCCGGTGGCGGCGGCCTGCGGCCAAGCGCCCCAGTCAGGCTGCGCCAAAGCGGGACCAGCAGGATCAGCAGCCCGATGGCGCCCGTGATCAATCCGGGAACCGCCAGCAGAAGGCCGCCGAGCAGGGTCAGCCCGCCGGTACTGTCGGCGCTCAGGGCCGTGAAATCCTGACGGCCGAAGCCGTCGCGCATGGCCACACGCACCCGCTGCACGTGATTGCCGCCGGCGCGTCGCAAAATCACCCCGCCGGCGAGCGACAGGCCGATGAGCAGGGCGAGCGCCGTCACGAAGCCCCAGGCCGCGGCGACGGCGATAAACACCGCCAGTTCGGCCAGCGGCAGCGCCAGGACGCCCAGCACCAGCCATTTTGCCACATTCATCTTATTCCTCTGATCGCCCGGTGATATTGGCGTTCTCGTCCCGATCGTTTAAGGTCCGGAAGGTCCAAAACGCGCCGCGAAATCGGCGCCAAACCTCTGGATCGGCGCGTCCGCGGACTTAGATAAGGCGGACACGCGATAACCGCCATTTCGCCTCGCGGCCCATTTCGAGAAGCCGGAAGGCCGGACGTGAAACGCCTCCCGGGACGGTAGCCGAAAGAATGCAAGACGTGTTCGATATCTACACCATCATCTTTCTGGCGCTCGCGGTGTTCATTTTCCTGCGGCTGCGCAGCGTGCTCGGTCAGCGCACCGGGCGTGAACGGCCGCCATACGATCCCTATGCCGCCCGCGAGCCGGCCCGTCCCGCGACCGACAACGTCGTCCAGATCCCGAACCGCGCGGCGGAAGCCGCCCGCAGGCCTGACGAGGCCGGCGAGGAAGCCGCTCCGGCCGAGCGCTGGAAGGGCATCGCCGAGCCGGGCTCGCCCGTGGCCAACGGGCTCGATGCGGTAGCGGCTGCCGACCGCAGCTTCGATGCCAATCACTTCCTCACCGGCGCCCGCGCCGCTTACGAGATGATCGTCACGGCTTATGCCGAAGGCGATCGGCGAACCTTGCGCAATCTTCTGTCGCGCGACGTCTATGACGGCTTCGAGGCCGCGATTACCGATCGCGAGAAGCGCGGTGATGTCGTCGAGAGCCGCTTCGTGTCGATCGACAAGGCGACCATTACCAATGCCGAGGTTCGCGGCCGCAGCGTGCAGCTCACCGTGCGTTTTCTGTCGAAGCTGGTGACGGCGACGCGCAACAAGGCCGGCGAAGTGATCGAGGGCAACGCCGAAACCGTCACCGACGTCACCGACGTCTGGACCTTCGCGCGCGATGCCTCCTCGCGCGACCCGAACTGGAAACTGGTCGCCACCGAAGCCGGGCAATAACGGCATGCCGGGGGGCGGGCTCGCATCTCACCCAAGGTTATGCGGCGGCCGCTCCCTGATGGCCACTGTCGTCGCCACGGCGTTATTCGCCGCCGGCATCGTCTCCGCCAGCGCCAACTCCAAAAAGACCGTGACCTTGCCCAAGGCCGCGGTCGAGCCGGTCGAGTTTGCCGCGCTGACCGGCTGGGAAGACGACGACCATGCGGCGGCCTTTACGGCTTTCCTGAAAAGCTGCGGCGCCATCCGTCACGGCACGGCAAAGATGCGCAAGGCCAAGCCGATCTATGGTGGCCTCCACACCGCCTGCATGAAAGCGCTGGCGCTCGGAGGGTTGGCCAGCGACAAGGCGCGCGCCTTCTTCGAAGAGGAATTCAGGGCCTATCGCGTCGCCGCCACCGGCCAGAGCGAAGGCTTCTTCACCGGTTATTACGAATCCGAAGTTCTGGGCTCGCGCACGCGCACGGACGAATATAAAGTGCCGATCTACACGGCGCCGCTCCACGCTATCAAAAAGAAGCTGAGCAAGGTGTTTCCGCATCTCGACCGCACCAAGATCGAGGAGGGCGCGCTCGCGGGCAAGGGCCTTGAGATCGCCTGGCTGAAAGACCCGATCGATCTGTTCTTCGCGCAAATTCAGGGCTCGACACGCGTGCGCCTGGATGACGGCAAGACCATGCGGCTCAACTACATCGCCAGCAACGGGCATCCTTACACGCCGGTCGGGCGCGACCTGATCGACCGCGGCATCATCGCCAAGGAAGACATGTCGATGGACCGAATCCGTGAGTGGATGGAAGCCAATCCGGAAGAGGGCCGCGAGCTGCGGCGAAAGAACCGCTCCTTCGTGTTCTTCCAGGAGCAACCGCTCGCCGAGCACGAGGAGTGCATCGGCGCGCAAGGTGTGCCGCTGACGCCGATGCGTTCGATCGCAGTCGACCGGTCCCTGCATGTCTATGGCACGCCGGTGTGGATCGACGCGGAATTGCCGATCGCAAGCGAGAAGCCGGAAACGCCGCTGCGCCAGCTGATGATCGCGCAGGATACCGGCTCGGCCATCCTCGGGCCCGCGCGGGCCGATATCTATTTCGGCTTCGGTAACGAAGCCGGCAGCATCGCCGGCCGGATCAAGCAATTCGGCCGCTTCGTCATGCTGGTGCCGCGCGAGGTGACGCTGGTCGGCTCCGGCGCTCTGTCGAAAGACGTGCCGCTGCCCAAGCCGCGGCGCAGTGCGGTTGTCGCCGACGTCGCCACGCGACCCTGACGGGCGAAGGCCATGAGCCGCGACGGCAGGCGCCGCGTTCTGACCTACGAAGAGCGGGTGCTGTGGTCGGCCGTCACGCAGAGCATGAAGCCGCTGCGACCGGACGGTGTGCAAAGCGAACCTGAGCCGGTCACGGCGCAAGCGCCGCCACCGCCAGGCAAACGCGAAAAGAAAATCAGGCCGCAACAACACCCTGAGACACTGGTGGCGCCGGCGCCGGCCAAACCCGCGCCGATCGCGCAACCTTTGTCACGCCGCGCCAGGCGCAATGTGGCGCGCGGCAGGCACGAGATCGATGCGCGGCTCGATCTGCACGGGCTCACGCAGAGCGAGGCGCATCACGCGCTGTTGCGATTCCTGCGCACGGCGAGCGAGCGCGATGCCCGGCTGGTGCTGGTCATTACCGGCAAAGGCAAAGCTGGGAGACATGATGAAGGCCGTGAGCGTGGCGTCCTGCGGCGGCAGGTGCCGCAGTGGCTGTCACTGCCCGAGTTTCGGGATTATGTTGTCGGCTTCGAGGATGCGCATATCGCGCATGGCGGCGAAGGCGCGCTTTATGTCCGAGTGAGGCGCGCGCGGGACTGATGGCAACAAGGTCAAGGGGACCGAACATGGCCAAGAAGCGCAAGAAGAAGTTGAAGACCAGGGCGACGGGCAAGAAGAAAACGGCCAAGGCGGCGAAGCGGCCGTCGGCAAAGAAGACAAGACGAACGGCGAAAAAAACGAAAAAAGCCACGAAGAAGACGATCCGCAAATCAAAGAACAAGACCGCCGCAAGAACGCCGTCGCCACGAAAGACGGCGAAACAGGCGATGATCGAGCGCGAACTGGAAGAAGGGCTGATCGAAACCTTCCCGGCATCGGATGCGGTGGCGGTGACCGATCCGACGACGACGATCAGGGAATAAGCACGGATCGCGACGCGGTCCTTTTTCTGGCGCGGGGAGTTCTGCCGCGCGGTCGTGTCTGCGGGAGATGTGCGGCCGGCTCGATTCGGTGAGCCGTCCCAGCAGCCGTGACGCCACGATCCAGATCTCGAGGGCGTCGGTCTCGACCTCCTGACGCTGGAGGACGGCACCCCCGATCACCTCGCCTTTTTCACGCTTCCGCATCTCGTCAAATCCCCCTTGCGGTTGGTCGCATGCTTCAATCATGCAACCCTAAGTATAGGAGACGTCACATTACATGTGTCAAGAAAATTTTATAGTTTCTTTGTCACAACCTCCGGGCGGTCGGGTTCGACCGAGAGCGAAATCACTTCCAGCGTGCCGATCGTCTCGCCGAGGCGCAGCGGAAAGGCAGCGTGACCGGCGTTGAACAGAACGAAGCGTACCGGACCCTTGAAGCCCGGTTCGACATGGAGGTCGCCTGAGAGGATGACGCAGCCGTCTGTCAGCCTGGCGATGGCCCCGAAGCGGCCGAGATAGTCGTAGGGCAGTTCGATGACCTCGGCCGTCGTTGCCCGCAACGCGCAGCCCGGCTTGAGACTCAAATGCTTCTTGCGCGCGAGATCGACCTTGTCACATCCGACGACGATCTCATCGCCGAGCGTCAGATCGATCGAGGCCGTGCGCAAATGGCCCGTCACGAAAGGCTCAATGGCAATGACACCTTTCTGCACCGCGCGAGCAATCTGGTGATTGACCAAAGGTGCGGCTGGGCTCCCCCGTCCGGGGGTCCGGGCCTCGCCGAACCATTCGCTGAGCCAGTAATCCGAGCTGTGGCCGGTGAGGCGGCCGAGTTTGCCGGCCATGGCACGCGAGATGGGCTGGCGGCCGTTGATGATGTTGTTGACCGACTGGCGTGACACGCCGGTCGCTTTGCTAACTGCGACCTGATCCAGGCCGAGGTGTTTGAGCACGGCCCTGAGATGTGCACCCGGCGAGGTGCGCTCGATCGTCGAATTGGCGTCTCTCTTGCCCCGGCTGTCCGCGGCCATGGCTCAAGCTCCCCCGCTGGAATATTTATTCCTACCCGGCACCTGTAAAAGGAGGGTGGTACCGCAACCGCTAATTGTAGCGATAAATTAAAGACATGGCACAGCCACCCGCCGGCCTTGGGGTGGCGGGCGGGCCAAATGGCTGTGCTCGAATTACAGGATGAACCGGGAGAGGTCGGCGTTCTTGGCCAGATCGCCAATGTGCTTATCGACATAAGCAGCGTCGATACGCACGGTTTCGCCGGCCCGATCGGTGGCGGCAAAGGAGATGTCGTCCAGGATGCGTTCCATCACCGTCTGCAGGCGGCGTGCGCCGATATTCTCGATCGAGGCATTCACCGAAACCGCAACATCGGCAATCGCGTCGATGGCGTCCTCGGAGAAATCGAGCGTGACGCCTTCGGTGCCGAGCAGCGCGACATACTGTTTGATGAGGGACGCTTCCGGCTCGGTGAGGATGCGGCGGAAGTCGTCGCGCGACAAAGCCTTCAGCTCGACGCGAATCGGCAGGCGGCCCTGCAGCTCGGGCAGCAGATCCGACGGCTTGGAGATGTGGAAGGCGCCCGAGGCAATGAACAGGATGTGGTCGGTCTTCACCGGGCCGTGCTTGGTATTGACCGTCGTGCCTTCGATCAGCGGCAGCAGATCGCGCTGTACGCCCTCGCGCGACACATCGGCGCCGCCGCGGCGTTCGCTGCCGGCGATCTTGTCGATCTCGTCGAGGAAGACGATGCCGTTCTGCTCGACAGCGCGGACCGCTTCCTGCACCAGCTGATCGCTGTCCAGGAGCTTGTCGGATTCTTCGTTGAGCAGGATGTCGTGCGACTCCTCGACAGTCACGCGACGAGTCTTGGTGCGGCCGCCGCCGAGCTTGCCGAAGATGTCGCCGATATTGATGGCGCCCATTTGCGCGCCCGGCATACCGGGGATTTCGAACATCGGCATACCCTGCGCGCCGGCCTGCAGCTCGATCTCGATTTCCTTGTCGTTGAGCTCGCCGGCGCGCAGCTTGCGGCGGAAGCTTTCACGCGTCGACGGCCCCGAGCCGGGCCCCACCAGCGCATCGAGCACACGCTCTTCCGCGGCCTGCTCAGCGCGCACCTGCACGTCCTTGCGCTTTTTCTCGCGCGTCAGCGAGATCGCGATCTCGACGAGATCGCGAATAATCTGCTCGACGTCGCGCCCGACATAGCCGACTTCGGTGAACTTGGTGGCTTCCACCTTCAGGAATGGCGCGCCGGCCAGCTTGGCCAAACGGCGTGAAATCTCGGTCTTGCCGACACCGGTCGGCCCGATCATCAGGATGTTCTTCGGCAGCACCTCCTCGCGCAGCTTCTCGTCGAGCTGCTGTCGGCGCCAGCGATTGCGCAGCGCGATGGCCACGGCGCGCTTGGCGTCGTGCTGGCCAACGATGAAGCGGTCGAGTTCGGAAACGATTTCGCGCGGGGAGAAGTCGGTCATGAAAGTCCGTTCAAGTTTGCCTGATGCTGCATGATGAGAACGTCGCCGGTGCGGCCCAGTAAATGCGGAATCGGCCTGAACCCGGCCTTCTCATAGGCGCGGATGGCACGCGCATTGTCGGCATCCGGATCGATGATGATGGTATTGTAACCGTCGGCGCGCAAACCCGCGACGAATGACGTAAGTGCTGCCGAGCCGAGGCCGCGCGACAAGTACTCCGCGTTGCCGATCGACAGATCGACACCGACGGCGTCCGGCGGCAATTCAATCAGCCAAGGATGATCGTCGATCCATTGAGCATTCTGATGATGGCCGATGAACCAATACTGGATATAGCCTATCGGCGTTTCATCGGCGGCAAACAGAAACGGCCTGGTCGTGTCCTTGCCGTCCACCATGTCGCGAATGTAGCCAAGCTCGTCGTCGGGGTTGCCCCACCACTCGCGCATATGCGGCGCACGAAGCCATGCGCGAAGTAGCGGATAATGATCCGCAGTCACCGGCATGAAGTTGATCCGACGTCGGTCATCCACTGAGCGACTCAATTGTCACATTGCGGTTGGTATAGACACAAATGTCGGCGGCGATATCGAGCGACTTGCGCACGATGGTCTCGGCGCTCGCATCGGTGTCAAGCAAGGCGCGGGCGGAAGCGAGGGCATAATTGCCGCCGGAACCGATGCCGGCGACGCCGGCTTCAGGCTCCAGCACGTCGCCATTGCCGGTGAGCACCAGCGACACCTGGGCGTCGGCGACGATCATCATCGCTTCGAGCCGGCGCAGATAGCGGTCGGTGCGCCAGTCCTTGGCGAGCTCGACCGCGGCGCGCAGCAACTGGCTGGGATATTGCTCGAGCTTGGATTCGAGGCGCTCGAACAGCGTGAACGCATCGGCCGTGGCGCCGGCGAAACCGCCGATGACGTCACCCTTGCCCAGCTTGCGCACTTTTTTCGCGTTGGCCTTGACGATGGTCTGGCCGATCGAGACCTGGCCGTCGCCGCCGATGACCACAGTGCCGCCCTTGCGGACGGTAAGAATAGTCGTGCCGTGCCAGGAAGGAATGTCGTTGGGTGCCATGGATAAAAACCTGCTAATTTGAAAGATGTAGGCGTCCCGAAGGCCGTATGCAAACGGACGGCCGGGCCCGCATTGCCGCACTCCGTGCCGGACCGTGCATTGACAACCCCGGCGGGCTGCCTAGATTTAAGCCTATGATCACGCACGCGCGCCACGCAGCACGCTATTTTAACCGCGCGGGTCACCTGCACGCAGGCAGGTAGCCCGGGCGACGTCTGTCGTTCCGGGTCTTTCTGGCAACCGTCATCTCTCCATCGGCGCTATCGGAGCTCTCACACGAAGGGGGCGAGCGCCACACCAGCCTGCGAGTGCATCATGGCTTACGTACCGTTACCGCCGGTCAGCATTCCGGAACCCGACTGTCGTCGGCTCAATGATGTCGTGCGCGAGGCCGCCGCGGATCGTCATCCGGTCGCGGCTTTTCTGGCCTGTGAGCTGTCGCGGGCGATTGTTCTTCCCGAGCATGAATTTCCGGCCGATGCGGTGGCGCTGGACCGATGGGTCGCGTTCCGCCCTGACCGTGGCTGGCAGCCGGAACGGCGCCTGCTGGTGTGTCCGCAGGATTATCGGCTGGCCGAACTGCATCTGTCGGTGCTGTCGCCACTCGGTGCGGCGCTGATCGGCCTGCGTGTCGGCAGTGAGATCCCCTACCGCAGCATCGAAGGCGTCAGGCACCTCGCCACCGTTGAGAGTCTGGGCGCGCCGCGATCATCCAAGTTCGAAGAAAGGTACTGAGCCATGGTCCGCAAGGAATTGCCCCCCATCACCCTGACCCGGTCGGATTGCGAGCGCCTCGACCGCCTCGCCAGCGCCGCGTCGTCGTCACCCACGAGCGATTTCCTGGCCCGCGAGATCGCCCGCGCCACCGTGGTGCCGTCGGAGACGGCGCTGCGCGATGTCGTGGCGATGGGGTCGAGGGTCACCTTCCGGGACGAAACCACCGGGCAGGACCGGACCATCACGCTGGTTTATCCAGACGAGGCGGACATGACCGAAGGGCGGGTTTCCATCCTCACGCCGGTCGGCGCCGCCCTTATCGGCCTGCCGGTCGGGCAGTCGATCGAATGGCAGACGCCGGGTGGCGGCTGGCGTTCGTTAACGGTGCTGAAGGTCGACTGACGGGCACGATACGGCGGCCGCGCCCCGCTGTGGCATAACCTCGCAGTGCCTGATAAAAGGCCGCCGAAACGAGGATTGAGCCCGATGCGCACCGCCACCATCAAGCGCAAGACCAAGGAAACCGACATTGAGGTCACGGTCGACCTCGACGGCAAGGGCCGCTCGCAGGTCGCGACCGGTATCGGTTTTCTCGACCATATGCTCGATCTGCTGGCGCGCCATTCGCGGATCGACATGACCGTGGAGGCGGTCGGCGACCTGCACATCGATTTCCACCACACCGCCGAGGACACCGGCATCGCGCTCGGCCAGGCGGTGAAGCAGGCGCTCGGTGACATGAAGGGCATCGGCCGCTATGCCGACGTGCACATGCCGATGGACGAGACGCTGACCCGCGTCGCGCTCGACATTTCGGGCCGGCCTTTCCTGGTGTTCAAGGCCGAGTTCGGCCGCGACAAGGTCGGCCAGTTCGACACCGAGCTGGTGCAGGAGTGGTTCCAGGCTTTCGCCATGAATGCCGGCGTGACGCTGCATGTGGAGTGCCTGTACGGCACCAACGACCATCACATTGCCGAGTCCTGCTTCAAGGGTCTGGCGCGCTGCCTGCGCAGCGCCGTCGCCATCGACGAGCGCACCAAGGACGAAGTGCCTTCGACCAAGGGAACGCTGGGGAATTGATTGTCATTCCGGGGCGCGCCGAAGGCGCAAACCCGGAATCCAGCGCTGGATTCCGGATCGGCTTGCTGCGCAAGCCGTCCGGAATGACGTAGAGAGTTTCGAGTAAACCAATGCCCACCTACACCGTGCACGAGCCGCCGCCGCGCAAGAATGAGAGCGTTGCCCATCCGGAACGCTTCGTCTTCGTGCGCGACGGCTTTCACTTCTGGGCCTTTCTGCTGCCGCCGCTGTGGTTCGTCGCCAGGCGCTTGTGGCTGGCGCTGTTCCTTTACGTGATCGTGACGGTGGCACTCGAGTTCGGCATGGCCTGGGCCAATGTGCCGTCGACGGGTCGCGTCATCGTCGAGGTCATGATTGCCATAGTCATCGGTGTCGAGGCAGCGACGATCCAGCGCTGGACCTTGCAGCGGCGCAAATGGAAGACGCTCGGCTTTGTCGTTGCCGAGGACGAGGAACTGGCGGAGCGCCGGTTCTTCGCGGCGTGGATGCAAGGCGCGACGGCTTATGGCAAGTCCGCTGAGCCCGTGCCGGTCTATGCCGCGCCGGTGCTGCGCGGCCCGCCATCGTCGTCCGATGTCATCGGCCTGTTTCCCGAACCCGGAGCGTCGCGATGAGCGTCGCCATCGTCGATTACGGCTCGGGCAATCTGCACTCGGCGGCCAAGGCCTTCGAACGCGCGGCGCACGAGAGCGGTCACGACCAGCCGATCCTCGTCACGTCGAAGCCGGAAGACGTGGCGAAGGCCGATCGCGTCGTACTGCCGGGCGTCGGCGCCTATGCCGATTGCAAGCGCGGCTTGGAAGCCGTCCCGGGTATGATCGACGCACTTGAACAAACCGTGCGTCAGCGCGGCCGGCCATTCTTAGGCATCTGCGTCGGCATGCAACTGATGGCCGATCGCGGACACGAGTATCATGTGACGCCGGGGCTCGGCTGGATTGCCGGCGAGGTCGCCAAGATTTCGCCGTCCGATCCCTCGCTGAAGATTCCGCATATGGGCTGGAACACGCTCGACCTCAGAACTATGCACCCGCTGCTCGACGAGATTCCGCTCGGGCCGGACGGTCTGCATGCCTATTTCGTCCACTCCTACGCGTTCAGGACCGCGCACGCGGAAGACCTCGTCGCGCAGGCCGATTACGGCGGACCGGTCACGGCCATCGTCGGGCGCGACAACATGGTCGGTACGCAGTTCCATCCCGAGAAGAGCCAGAAGCTCGGTCTGCGTCTGATCGCGAATTTTCTGAAGTGGACGCCATGATTCTCTTTCCTGCCATCGACCTCAAGGAAGGTCTCGCCGTGCGGCTGGAACAGGGCGACATGGCGCGCGCCACCGTGTTTCATCGCGATCCGGCGGCGCAGGCGCGCGCCTTCGAAATGCAGGGCTTCCGCTATCTGCATATCGTCGATCTCGACGGCGCCTTCGCCGGCAAGCCGGTGAATGCCGACGCGGTCGATCGTATTCTCGAAACCATCGGCATACCGGTGCAGCTCGGCGGCGGCGTGCGTGACATGGCGACGGTCGACGGCTGGCTAGGCAAGGGCGTCGATCGCGTCATCATCGGCACCGCGGCGGTGCGCGATCCTGCCTTCGTCAAGGAAGCCGCGAAGAAGTATTCCGGCCGCGTCGCCGTCGGGCTCGATGCGCGCGACGGCAAGGTCGCGGTCGAAGGCTGGGCCGAGGCCTCCGAACTGACCGTGCTCGATATCGCGCGGCGTTTCGAGGATGCCGGCGTGGCGGCCATCATCTACACCGACATTGCACGTGACGGCATGCTCAAGGGTATCAACTGGGACGCGACCATCGCGCTTGCCGAAGCGATTTCCATTCCGGTGATCGCGTCGGGCGGGCTCGCCTCGATGGACGATATCCGCACGCTGCTGGAGCCGCGCTCTCGTAAGCTGGAAGGCGCCATCGCCGGCCGGGCCATCTATGACGGCCGGCTCGACGTGCCGGAAGCGCTCCGCATGCTTCGCGATGCGGAGGCTGCGCGCTAATGCTCAAGGTCCGCGTCATTCCCTGCCTCGACGTGAAGGATGGCCGCGTCGTCAAGGGCGTCAACTTCGTCGATCTGCGGGATGCCGGCGACCCGGTCGAGGCGGCGGTCGCCTATGACGCCGCCGGCGCCGACGAGCTGTGCTTCCTCGACATCACCGCGAGTCACGAAAACCGCGATACCATCTTCGATGTGGTGACGCGTACCGCCGAAGCCTGCTTCATGCCGCTCACGGTCGGCTGCGGCGTGCGCACCGTCGAAGACATCCGCAAGCTTCTGACCTGCGGCGCCGACAAGGTGTCGATCAATACCGCGGCGGTGACACGGCGGGCCTTCGTCAAGGAGGCGGCGGAGAAGTTCGGCGATCAGTGCATTGTCGTCGCCATCGACGCCAAGAAGGTATCGAAGGATGTTGAGCCGCCGCGCTGGGAGATCTTCACCCATGGCGGCCGCAAGCCGACCGGGCTCGATGCCGTTGAGTACGCCCGCGAGGTGGTATCGCTGGGCGCCGGTGAAATCCTGCTGACCTCGATGGACCGGGACGGCACCAAGTCCGGTTTCGACATCGCGCTGACGCGCGCGGTGGCCGATGCGGTGCCGGTGCCGGTGATCGCCTCGGGCGGCGTCGGCAACCTCGATCACATGGTGGCCGGTATCCGCGACGGCCACGCCACCGCGGTGCTGGCGGCCTCGATCTTTCATTTCGGCGAATATTCGGTGCGCCAGGCCAAGGACTACATGGCCAAGGCCGGCCTGCCGATGCGGCTGGACCCGTAGGGCTCTGGTCGTTCCGGGACGCGAGTAAAGCGGACTTGGTCCGCGCCCCGGAATGACGGCGGTAGAGAGAGATGTTAAGGAGGCCCCATGAGCTTCAGCCTCGCCGACTTGGAAAAACGCATCGAGGAACGCGCGCGCGCCAGCGCCGAGCAGTCCTATACGCGCGCGCTCATCGACAAGGGCGCGGCGCACTGCGCCAAGAAGATGGGCGAAGAGGCCTTCGAAACGGCCATAGCGGCCGTGCAGGAAGACAAGAGCAGGCTCGTGTCGGAAGCCGCCGATCTCATCTATCATCTGCTCGTCCTGATGAAGGTGCGCGGTGTATCGCTGGCCGACATCGAAGCCGAGCTCGACCGGCGCACCGCGCAGTCGGGTCACGCTGAAAAGGCGTCCCGGCCGAAAGCCTAGGCGCGGCGGGTGCCATAACTATCGAATGCCGTAATGGAACAGCGTATCGACGACAATCTCTCGCCCTACCGCAGCTTCTCGCGGGCCGAATGGGCGGCGCTGCGCGAAGACGCGCCGATGACCCTGACCTCCGACGAGGTGACGCGGCTGCGCTCGCTGCATGACCGTCTCGACATCAAGGAAGTCGAGGACATCTATCTGCCGTTGTCGCGCCTGTTGTCGCTCTACGTCACGGCGACGCAGCGGCTGTTCCGCGCGCAGGAGCGGTTCCTCGGCGTCGAGGACGAGAAGATGCCGTTCATCATCGGCGTCGCGGGCTCTGTCGCGGTCGGCAAGTCGACCACGGCGCGCGTGCTGCAGGCGCTGCTGGCGCGGTGGCCCGGCTCGCCGCAGGTCGATCTGATCACCACCGACGGCTTTCTATTTCCGAACGCGGTGCTCGAGCGCGAAGGCCTGATGGAGAAGAAGGGCTTTCCGGAAAGCTACGATCTGGCGACGCTGCTGCGGTTTCTCTCCGATGTGAAGGCAGGCAAGCGTCCGGTGCGTGCGCCGATCTATTCGCATCTGATCTACGACGTGGTGCCGAACCAGTGGATCGAGGTGAATCGGCCGGACATTCTCATCGTGGAAGGCCTCAACGTGCTGCAGACCGGACGTCTGCCGAAGGACGGCAAGGCCATTCCCTTCGTCTCCGACTTCTTCGATTTCTCGGTTTATATCGACGCTGATGAAGACGTGCTCAAGGGCTGGTACGTCGACCGCTTTCTCACCTTGCGCGGCACGGCGTTCCGCGATCCGAAGTCATACTTCCATCGCTATTCAGAACTGTCGGACGACGAAGCGGTGAAGACCGCGGGGTCGATCTGGGAGCGCATCAATCTCGTGAACCTGCACGAGAACATCCTGCCGACGCGGCAGCGCGCCGACCTCATTCTCAAGAAGGCCGGCTCGCATCAGGTCGACCGCGTGTCGCTGCGCAGGCTTTAAACCGCTACGCCGCTCTTCGGCTCATGCCGAAGTGCTCCATGTAGCGCTGCTTGATTGCCGACACCGGCAGCACGATCAGCACGTCGGTGGTGCCGAACTCGTCGTCGACCACGGCGCCATCGCCGATATAGGCCCCCAAGCGCAGATAGCCCTTCACCAGCGGCGGCAACTGGCGCAGCGCTTCCTTCGGATCGATCGATTCCTTCGAGAGGCGGTTCATCTCGACATAACGCTCGGGCAGCGCCTGCGCGCGCCATTCTTCCGGCGCGCGGGCATAATGATGCAGGAACGACAGTGGCAGAGCGAGCCGCTTCGGCTCGGTGCCGTCGAGGCTGGCGCAACCGATCATCACGTCGCAGCGGTTCTGCGTGACGTAGGCGTGGATGCCGTGCCAGAGCAGCTCGACCGTGCGCTTGTTGCGGTAGGGCGCCAGCACGCAGGAGCGGCCGAGCTCGAGGAATTGCAGGTTGCGGTGCCGCGCAATCAGCCCGCTGATGTCGAATTCGCCGGCGGTGTAGAAGCCGCCATGCTCCTCGGCGAGCTGCTGGCGCAGCAGCCGATAGGTGCCGACAACCGCCGGCCGATTGCCCGGCCCGCCTTCGCGAGCGGCATGATCAAGCACCAGGAGGTGGTCGCAAATGGCGTCATAGCCGTCGACATCGCGGCGCGCGAACAGCCGGCCAGGGTTCGGGATCGCCGCGCCTTCCTGGTAGAAGACGCGATAGCGCAGCTTCTGCGCCTGCCGCACTTCGGCGGCGGTCTGCGCGAGGCGGACTTCCAGCGAGCCGATCCGGCCGAGCGATTGCAGCGGGCGATGCGCCCGCGCCGCCCAGGCCTGCAGGCCGCCATAGGCCTGCAGCGACGAGATCAGGCCAGGCGCCGCGGGAGCCGCGCGGCGGCGGCTGAACGGGTTACGCGTCGGGTTGGCGCTGTCGCGCATCATAGATGGTCCCTTTGGGAACTCGTCGTCGTAGGCGTGGAAATAGGGATCAACTCGTCCCGATTTAAGACCGGCGAATCGTGACCCGGCGCCGATGTGGCACCGTACACCATGCTCCGAATACGGAATTATGACGATTTGGGGAAGCCTGGTTGACGCAAATCAGGCCGCCATCGAGGCCCTCCCCGCAAGCCGGCTAAGTTCGTCGGTGAGTCGCTGCCGGTCCAGCGGTTTGGTGAGAACGGCGTCCATGCCGGCGGCGAGACAGGCCGCCCTGTCGTCGGCGGACGCGTTGGCTGTCAACGCGATCACAGGCACCGGGCGGAAGGCCTCAGGTGCGACGGCCTTGATTTCGGACTCGCGCGCGTGAATGCGCCGCATCGCCTCAAGTCCATCCATGCCCGGCATTTGCACGTCCATCAAAATGAGGTCGAAGGGCTGGCCGCTCTCCAGCGCCGCGCTCCAGGCCAGGACGGCGCTGCCGCCGTCGCCGACCGTGGTGACACGATGGCCGAGGCGCGTCAGAAGCGCGCGCGCCAGCATGACGTTGATGGGGTTGTCCTCGGCCAGCAGCACGTTGAGCCCGCCGCCGGGCGCGGCGGCCGGCTCGTCCTGCAACACCGGATCGGGCACTTTGGCCGCCTCGAATATTTCCTGTCCGGCGAAGCGCGCGGCCAGCGACGCGGCGCGCACCGGCTTCACCAGATAGCCGGTAAAACCGGCAGCCTTCAGCGCCGGCAATTTGCTGCGCTCGCCCGGATTGATCAGCACGATGCATCGTGTCGTGTCTGCGGCGATGTCGCCATTGGTGATCATCGAGCCGGCGAACGAACCATCGACGATCAGCGTGTCGAAATGCTCTTCGGCAAGATGGCGTGCGGCGTCGGCGGCATTGCCGACCTCGATTTGCGTCGCCATGCCCCAGGCATCGAGCCGGCGCGCCAAAACTTCGCCTTCGATGAATGTCGATGCAACGATCAGCGCGCTTTGGCCGTTGAGATCGGGCGCTTTGAACGGCGCTGCGGCTTCAATCTCCGCTGGCGGCAATTCGACCGTGAAGGAGAATGTGGAGCCCTGACTCGGCGCGCTGTCGACCTGAAGCGTGCCGTGCATCGCTTCGACGATGCGTTTCGAGATGGCGAGACCCAGTCCCGTGCCGCCGTATTTGCGCGTCGACGACGTGTCGGCCTGTTCGAAATCGCGGAAGATGCGCGCCTGATCCTCGGGCGCCAGCCCGATGCCGGTGTCGCGCACCGAGAATCGCACGGCGTGCTCGCCGGTGCCGGGCTCGACGATGACGGTGATGCCGCCGGTTTCCGTGAACTTCACTGCATTGCCGGCAAGGTTGAGCAGCACTTGGCGCAGGCGCGCGGCGTCGCCCGCGACGGTTGCCGGCAGACGCTCATCGACGAACGAACTGATGGCGATGCCCTTGCTGTGCGCACGGGGCGCCAG
>JAEZEY010000449.1 GCA_023432845.1 Pseudomonadota bacterium | reverse complement strand
CCGAGGCCGAGTTCATGCGGCGGCGGCGTTGTGGTCACCTGGCTGACGCGGCCATCAGCCGGCGACACGATCAGGCCGTCGCGCACCGGTGTGACCCGCGGCGGATCGCGGAAGAAATAGATGCACCACACCGTCAACACCGTGCCGATCCAGCCGAGCGGCGTCCAGATCCAGAACAGAATCAGGCTGACCAGGGCGAAGACGCCGATGAAGGGATAGCCCTCCGGCGTGATCGGCACCATTTGCTTGCGGATGGAGTCGTAGATGGACATGGGAAGCTCTACTCGTTGTCTCGACCGTTGCCGGCCTCTTTCTTTCGCCTCTCCCCATCGGGGAGAGGGTGCCGCGTAAGCGCGCTGCTGGCGTTCCTATATCCTTAGCCGGAGCGCAATTCGATAGCTATTCCGCCGCATCGATGGGCACCTCGGACGGACGGCTCGCTGCCGCCAGCACCGGATCGTCCACCTGGGGCGGGTCGCGGTTCGGCGCCCCCTCGTCGTCGCCGGCGCGCGCCAGACGCTCGCGCGCCTCCTCGGCCTCGCGCTGCCGGTTCCACATGCTGGCATAGAGACCGTTTGCCGCCAGCAGCGCCGAGTGGCTGCCGCGCTCGACGATCTCGCCTTTGTCGAGCACGATGATTTCGTCGGCGCCGACGATGGTCGAGAGCCGGTGCGCGATCACCAAAGTGGTGCGGCCCTTGGACACACGCTCCAGGGCATCCTGGATTTCCTTCTCTGTATGGCTGTCGAGCGCCGAGGTCGCCTCGTCCAGCACCAGGATCGGCGGCCCCTTGAGAATGGTGCGGGCGATCGCGACACGCTGCTTCTCGCCGCCAGACAGTTTCAGGCCACGCTCGCCGACTTCGGTCTCGTAACCATGCGGCGACATGCGGATGAAGGTGTCGATCTGCGCCAGTCGCGCCGCCTCCTCCACCTCGGTGTCGGTCGCTTCCCAGCGGCCGTAGCGGATGTTGTAGCGGATGGTGTCGTTGAACAGCACGGTGTCCTGCGGCACCATTCCGATGGCTTCGCGCAAAGATTTCTGCGCGACCTGCGCGATGTTCTGGCCGTCTATGGTAATGCGCCCACCCGACAGATCGTAGAAGCGGAACAGCAGCCGCGAAATGGTGGACTTGCCGGCGCCGGACGGACCGACAACCGCGACCGTCTTGCCGGCCGGCACCTCGAAACTGATGCCCTTCAGGATCGGCCGCGCCGGATCGTAGGCGAAAGCGACATTATCGAAGCGGATATTGCCGGCGCTGACCGCGAGCGGTTTGGCGCCGGGCACATCCGTGATCTCCGGCGGACGGCCGAGGATCGAGAACATGAGCTCGATGTCGGTAACCGCCTGCTTGATCTCGCGATAGACCATGCCCATGAAATTGAGCGGCTGGTAAAGCTGGATCATCATGGCGTTGATGAGCACGAAATCGCCCACCGTCTTCGAGCCGGCGCGGATCTCGGTCGCCACCATGACCATCGCGGCGGCCAGCCCGGCGGTGAAGATGATCGCCTGCCCGGCATTGAGCACGGCGAGCGAGGTGTAGGCCTTTGTCGAGGCATCCTCGTAGCGCGCCATGGCGCGGTCGTAACGCTCGGATTCCCGGCCTTCGGCGGAGAAGTATTTCACCGTCTCGTAGTTCAATAGCGAGTCGATCGCCTTCACATTGGCGTCGGTATCGCTGTCGTTCATCTTGCGGCGAATACCGATACGCCACTCGGTCGCGTAATAGGTCCAGACCAGATAGCAGGAAACGGTGCCGACAATGACCGCGACATAGCGCCAGTCGAACTGCCACATCAGCACGATGCAGATCAGCGTGAGTTCGATGATGGTCGGCGCCAGCTGCAGGATGACCATGCGCACGATGGTCTCGATGCCGTTGCGGCCGCGCTCCAGCACGCGCGTCAGGCCGCCGGTCTTGCGCTCGAGATGGAAGCGCAATGACAATTCGTGCATGTGAACGAAGGTGCGATAGGCGAGCCGCCGCACCGCATGCATCGCCACCTTGGCAAAGACGCCGTCGCGCATCTGCGTCGTCAGAGCCATGATGACGCGCATGCCGCCGTAGGCGAGCGTCATTGCAATCGGTGCGGCCATCGCCCACAGCAGCCAGTCATTGGCGCTCGCGGGCGCGCTGCCGGCGCCGGCCAGCGCATCGGTCGCCCACTTGAAGGTGAAGGGCGTAACGATGGTGGCGAACTTGGCGAGCAGCAGCAGCAGGGTTGCCCAGACGACGCGCATCTTCAGGTCGCGCCGGTCCGACGGCCAGATGTAGGGCCACAGATGCACGATGGTGGCCATCAGCGCGCCGCGATCGGCGGAGACGCGGGGGTCGGTGCTGGCGGCGTGGTGCGAAGGCGTCATTCGGGGGTCCGGGGTCAGGCGGACTTTCATATAGGTCTAAACTGGCCGGCAATCACCCTTCCGCCCTGTATTTCCTACGGGTTTTTCGAGGCCACCTTGACGCCCGGAAGGTTGCGATGCACATCCAGACCATGACCTCGCCCGACACCCCCGCCTCGCTTGCCCGTATCTGCGTCTATTGCGGCTCCGGCCCGGGCAATGACCCGGCTTTCATCGCAGCCGCGACCGCACTCGGCACCGCCATGGCCAGGGCCGGCATCGGGCTGGTCTATGGCGGCGGCGACATGGGTATGATGGGTGCCGTAGCCGACGCGGTAAAGGCCAACGGCGGCACGGTGACCGGCATCATCCCCGAGTTCCTGCTCAACAAGGAGCGCGCCGGTTTCAACGGCGAAGGGCTTATCGTCACGCCCGACATGCACGAGCGCAAGCGTCGCATGTTTGAGATGGCGGATGCCTTCGTCGCGCTGCCCGGCGGGATCGGTACGCTCGAAGAAGTCGTCGAGCAGATGACCTGGGCCCAGCTCGGCCGGCACAAGAAGCCGATCCTGCTCGCCAACGTCAAAGGCTTCTGGGAGCCGCTCTGCGCCCTGCTCGATCACATGAAGCAACTCGCCTTCATCCGTACTGGGATGGACGTCAATCTGATGGTCGCCGACAAGGTGGACGACATCACCCCGATGCTGCGCGAGGCGATGCGGGGCGTGTCGGAACAGGCCAAGGACATGCCGCCCGCGGTGGCGGAGAAATTGTAGCTTGCTTCACCTCCCCCTGGAGGGGGGAGGTCGACAGCCGAGCGAAGCGATGGCTGGCGGGCGGGGGTGACCTTTACCGCCTCTCGGTTTGTTTTCGG
>JAEZEY010000448.1 GCA_023432845.1 Pseudomonadota bacterium | reverse complement strand
CCGGCAAGTAGCGCCACCTTCACCGACACGGCTTCAAAGCCATGACCGCGCGCCTTAACGGGGCGCGGTCGAGGGGCTATCGCCGTTTGTATGCTCGGCGAGCCCGCTTCGTTATCCCCTCGGCTCGACGCTGTCGCGGATGGCGCGGAAGCGGTTGAATACGCCGTCCCATTGCGCCTCCGAAGCGACGCCGACGACGCGCAGGAATCCGGCGCCGCCGAAGCGCACCCACTGCACAAGTTTTACCGGCTTGCCGTTGACGCTTTCCGCCTGGGCGCGGATTTCATGGCCGGCGCCATTCGAGATGCGGAGCGGCTCGGAGCTTTGCATGCGCATGTTGCGCAGCGGCGCCTGCGAGAGAAGATCGGCGGCGAACTGGCCGCGATTGTTTGCATCCGGCGCGCCGCGCCCGACGGCCACGATCACATAGGGATAGCTGGTGAGGTCGTCGTCGACGCTGTCGATCAGAATGACGCCGCCACCCGGCAGCACCGACATGACGCGAAAGCCGGCGAGATCGTCGAGCATGAACGGCAGCATGGCGAGCTGCTCGTGCAAGGGCGCCGGACGGAAGGTGACGCTGCGCAGGGCCTCGCGCACGACCTTGTCGCTGTAGACGTCCATCGCCGTGTCCGGAACCTGGACGCTGACCAAAGTGGCCAGATCGCGCACCGGCCCGGTCGCGGACGACGCGACCAGAAACCATTTGTGAACCTTCTCGCCATTTTCGGTCCTGGTGCCGCTCACCAGAACGCCGATGCCGTTCTCGAACGGAAAGGCCTCTCGTTTGAAATTGTCGACCTCGGATTGCGACTCGGCATGGGCCGACCGCTCCAGGCCTTCCAGGGCTGCCAGCGGCAGGTCGAGTATGGTGATGGCCGCCTTGCGGTCCGCGTCCTCGAAGCCCGGGAAACGGGCCGACGGCGTCATGCTGGCCGGCACGGTGAGGCCAACCCGCAGGCCCGGTGGATAGCGGGTCTGGGCGCCGGCGGGCAGGGCGTAGGCCACAAGAACGGTGCAGTAGGCCAGGAAGATTGCGAGGGATCGACGTGCCGATTGCGCTGCCATGGAGTGCCGAAGTCCTCTGCCGAATGACCGTCCGACCGTTTGCCTAACCGGGCGCGGCCGGAACGGCAACGGATAGCCTCCGGGGAAGGCATTTTCGCGGTCCGATGAGGGCGTTAACCGGGGCCGCCTGCTCGCATTTTCGTGAAGGGGCCGCTTGCGGCCCCTATGGCCCCTCCTATATGAGCTTCGAGCCGCTGAAATGGCGGTTATCGCTTATCCAGGGGGCTGGATCAGGGGTTCGCGGACGAGCCGCGGATACACCTTCGGGCGCCAAACAACCCAAGGGCAAATCCATGGGTTTCAGAGGCCCGTCCGGTCTGCCGCAATTGAGAGGTGTTTAACATGGGCAAGGTCATCGGAATCGACCTCGGCACCACCAATTCCTGCGTTGCCGTGATGGAGGGCAAAACGCCCAAGGTCATCGAGAACGCCGAGGGCATGCGTACCACGCCATCGATCGTCGCATTCACGGACGACGGTGAGCGACTTGTCGGCCAGCCGGCCAAGCGCCAGGCGGTCACCAATCCCGAAAAGACGATCTTCGCGGTCAAGCGCCTCATCGGCCGCCGCTTCGACGATCCGATGGTCGAGAAGGACAAGAACCACGTCCCCTACAAGATTTCCAAGGCCTCGAATGGCGACGCCTGGGTCGAAGCCGAAGGCAAGCAGTATTCGCCCTCGCAGATCTCCGCCTTCACCCTGCAGAAGATGAAGGAGACCGCCGAGGCTCACCTCGGTCAGAAGGTCGATCAGGCCGTCATCACCGTTCCCGCCTACTTCAACGACGCGCAGCGCCAGGCGACCAAGGACGCCGGCAAGATCGCGGGTCTTGAAGTTCTCCGCATCATCAACGAGCCGACGGCCGCCGCGCTCGCCTACGGTCTCGACAAGCAGAAGCAAGGCATCATCGCCGTTTACGACCTCGGCGGCGGCACCTTCGATATCTCGGTGCTCGAGATCGGCGACGGCGTGTTCGAAGTGAAGTCCACGAACGGCGACACGTTCCTGGGCGGCGAAGACTTCGACATGGTCCTCGTCAATTATCTCGCGGCCGAGTTCCAGAAGGAGCAGGGCATCGATCTGCGCAAGGACAAGCTCGCGCTGCAGCGTCTGAAGGAAGCCGCTGAAAAGGCCAAGATCGAGCTGTCGTCGACGACGCAGACCGAAGTAAACCTGCCGTTCATCACGGCGGACGCTTCCGGCCCGAAGCATCTGACGATCAAGCTGACGCGCGCCAAGCTCGAAGCGCTGGTTGACGAACTCATCCAGAAGACGATCGAGCCGTGCCGCAAGGCGCTCAAGGACGCGGGTGTGACCGCGGGCGAAATCAACGAAGTGGTCCTGGTCGGCGGCATGACGCGCATGCCGAAGGTGCAGGAAGTCGTGAAGCAGTTCTTCGGCAAGGAGCCGCACAAGGGCGTCAACCCGGATGAAGTCGTCGCCATCGGCGCCGCCGTCCAGGCCGGCGTGCTTCAGGGCGACGTCAAGGACGTGCTGCTGCTCGACGTGACCCCGCTCTCGCTCGGCATCGAAACGCTGGGCGGCGTGTTCACCCGCATCATCGACCGCAACACCACGATCCCAACCAAGAAGTCGCAGACCTTCTCGACTGCCGAGGACAATCAGAACGCGGTGACCATCCGCGTCTTCCAGGGCGAGCGCGAGATGGCGGCTGACAACAAGATGCTTGGCCAGTTCGATCTCGTCGGCATTCCGCCGTCGCCGCGCGGCATGCCGCAGATCGAAGTGACTTTCGACATCGACGCCAACGGCATCGTCAACGTGTCCGCCAAGGACAAGGCGACGAACAAGGAACAGCAGATCCGCATCCAGGCCTCGGGCGGTCTGTCCGAAGCCGACATCGAGAAGATGGTCAAGGACGCGGAGTCTCACGCCGAGGAAGACAAGAAGCGCAAGGCTGCGGTGGAAGCCAAGAACCACGGCGAGGCGCTGGTCCACTCGACCGAGAAGGCGCTCACCGAACACGGCGCCAAGCTGGCCGAGGCCGACCGCAGCGCCATCGAGAACGCGATGGCCGACCTCAAGGAAGCCTTGAAGGGCGACGACTCCGAGGCGATCCAGCAGAAGACCAACGCGCTGGCGCAGGCGTCGATGAAGCTCGGCGAAGCCATCTACCAGCAGGCGCAAGCCGGTGGCGCCGGCGAAGGCGATGCCGCCAAGAAGGACGACGACGTGGTCGACGCGGAGTTCACCGAAGTCGACGACGACAAGGACGACAAGAAGTCGGCCTGATGAAGCGTACAATGGCCCTCATGCCGAGCGAGTCTCGAAGCATGGGGGCCAAATTGTTTATACCTATCCAGATGGGGGCCTCATCCTTCGAGACGCGATGCTGCGGATCGCCTCGGAATGAGGAGATAGGTCAAAGGCAGGGTTGGTATGTCTAAGCGCGACTATTACGAGGTGCTCGGTGTCTCGCGCACCTGCACGGAAGTCGAGCTGAAGGCCGCGTTCCGCAAGCTCGCCATGCAGCATCATCCAGACCGCAATCCGGGTGACACCGAATGCGAGCACAAATTCCGCGAACTCAACGAAGCCTATGAAGTGCTCAAGGACGGCGACAAGCGTGCCGCCTATGATCGCTTCGGCCATGCTGCCTTCGAGCAGGGCGGCGGTGGCGGCGGACACGGCTTCGGCGCCGATTTCGCCTCGACTTTCTCCGATATCTTCGAAGACCTGTTCGGTATGAGCGGTCGGCGCGGCGGCGGCTCGGGGCGCGAGCGCGGCTCCGATCTTCGCTACAATATGGAGATCACGCTCGAGGAAGCCTTCGCCGGCAAGAATGCGCAGGTCAGGATTCCGACCTCGGTGACCTGCGAAGTCTGCTCCGGCACCGGAGCCAAGGCCGGCACCAAGCCGAAGACCTGTTACACCTGCGGCGGCGCCGGCAAGGTCCGTCATGCGCAAGGTTTCTTCACGCTTGAGCGCACCTGCCCGACCTGCCACGGCCGCGGTCAGGTGATCGAAGATCCGTGCTCGGCCTGTTCGGGTGCCGGCCGCGTGACGCGCGAGCGCACGCTGTCCGTCAACATTCCGGCCGGGGTCGAGGATGGCACCCGCATTAGGCTCGCCGGCGAAGGCGAAGCCGGTCTGCGCGGCGGCCCGCCGGGTGACCTCTATATCTTCCTCTCGCTCGAGCCTCACGAGCTCTATCAGCGCGATGGCGCCGACCTGCACTGCCGGGTGCCGATTTCGATGGTGACAGCGGCGCTCGGTAGTGAAATCGAAGTGCCTGCCATCGACGGTAGCGAAGCCAAGGTCAAAATTCCGGCCGGCACCCAGTCCGGATCGCGCTTTCGTGTCACAGGCAAGGGTATGCCGGTACTGAGATCGAAACAAACCGGCGACCTGTACGTTCAAGTCGCGGTGGAAACGCCGCAAAAGCTGACCAAACGGCAAAAGGAGCTGCTGGCCGAGTTCGAAAAGCTCTCCTCCGACCATACCCAGCCTGAATCGTCCGGTTTCCTCAGCCGGGTGCGGACGTTTCTGGACGGGCTCGGAAATCGGGGCAGCTATTCCGCCTGACCGGCTTGAGGCCCATCCACGGGTGCCGTATACCCCGTAACTGTTACATGACAATATCGGGCAGGTTTGCCCGGCCCGGGTGCCCACGAGCAATGCATTCCCATCCAGTCGCCCGCGTCATCAAGAAGCCGCTTCGTCTCGACGACGAGGTGCAGTTTCTCCGAACCTGGTTCGAAAGGCCGCTGCGCACCGGCGCGGTGATGCCATCCGGCAAGCCGCTGGCGCGCCGCATGGCTCAGTGCGTCGATCCGGAATCCAGCGGACCGGTGATCGAGCTCGGGCCCGGCACCGGACCGGTAACCGAAGCGCTGGTTCAGCGCGGCATCGATCCGAAGCGTTTGATCCTGGTCGAGTTCGATCCGGATTTCTGCCGCCTGCTGCGCACGCGCTATCCGGAAGCCACCGTGGTGCAGGGTGATGCCTATCGTCTGCGCCGTCTGCTCGAGGGCATCGTGCGCGAGCCGGCAGCTGCAGTCGTCTCCGGTCTGCCGCTGATGACCAAGCCGCTGCGCACGCGGTTACGGCTCATCTCCGACGCCATGGCGCTCTTGAAGCCCGGCGCGCCCTTCGTCCAGTTCACTTATGCCGTCGGCGCCCCGATCCCGAAGGACCTGCACGGCCTCACGGGCAAGCCGTCGGAGCTGATCTGGCTCAATGTGCCGCCGGCGCGGGTCTGGACCTATCGCGGCGTGTGAGCCTGTCTGTCATGGGCCGCCAAATCGGGGGGTGCCGGGGTGGCCGGCGGTTGTTATT
>JAEZEY010000403.1 GCA_023432845.1 Pseudomonadota bacterium | reverse complement strand
CCGCTGACGCTGCTGCCCGCCGTGGTGATGGCGCGCGGCCAGCACCACACCATTCATTATAATGTGGCGCGCGGGAAGCTGGCGCCGCAGGACATCGAGGGCAAGCGCTTCGGCACCCGCTCCTATTCCGTGACCACGGGCGTCTGGGTGCGCGGCATCCTCAAGGACGAATACGGCGTCGACTCACGCAAGGTGACGTGGTGCACCACCGACGACGGCCACCTCGCCGAGTATAAAGACCCGGCCAATTGCGAGCGGCTGCCGGCCGGATCGAATGTCGAGACCATGCTGCTGAACGGCGAACTCGACGGCGCCATTCTCGGCGGCGAACTGCCGGACGAACCGCGTGTTGCACCGCTGTTTCCCGATCCGCACAAGGCGGCCGAGCAATGGTCGAGGAAGAACGGCATGGTGCCGATCAACCATTTGTTCGTCGTGCGCAGCGAACTGGCGCAGACGCGCCCCGACGTGGTGCGCGAAATCTTCCGCCTGCTGAAAGAAAGCAAGGCCGCGGGAGTTCCGGCCGGCGGTATCGACCCGGTGCCGTTCGGCGTCGAGAGCAACCGCAAGGCGCTCGAAACCATCATCCGCTATTCATATGAGCAGCAGGTCATCCCGCGGATGATGTCGGTCGATGAACTGTTCGACGACGTGACGCGGGAGCTGGTTTAGCGGCTGTCATTCCGGGGGCGCACCGAAGGCGCGAGCCGGAATCCATAAGCCCTGTATTTCGGAAACAACGCATACCGGGGATATGGATTCCGGCTCTCGCTTCGCTCGGCCGGAATGACTCTGCTCAGTTAGCGTCGCTCGGCATCACGTCGAGCCGCACCACGATGCCGTCGAGATCTTTGCTCGGCGCCGGATAACGCTGCATCACCAGGGGATCGTGACCGGGCACGATATGCGCGGGCGTCGGCGCTTCCGCGTACAAGGCGTCGAAGCCGTCGAGCATCTCGCCGACATGGAACGCCGTCGTGTAGGGCCGGCGGCCCTCGAAGTTCTCGTAGAAGTGCGACACGTCGGAGGCGAGCACGACCCAGCCGCGCTGGGTGTTAACGCGCACGAACTGCAGGCCGGCCGAATGCCCGCCGGCAACATGCAGCGAAATGCCGGGCGTCAGCTCCTTGGAGCCGAAGTGCCAGGCAACGCGCTGCGCGAAATTCAGCCGCACGATGCCGCAGACATCCTCGACCTCGAAGGAATGCGACAGCCGCGGATGAGCCATGTAGTGGCCGGTGGCGTAGTGGATCTCCGGCTCTTGCAGATGGAAGCGCGCCTTCGGAAAGCGGTGGAAATTGCCGACGTGGTCGTAATGCAGATGCGTGAGGATGACGTCGGTGACGGCGTCGGCATCGATGCCGATCAGCTTGAGGCCGTCGATCGGATCGCGCAGGAAGGTGCGCTCGCGTTTGGCGGCGACTTCGGCGGTGAAGCCGCAGTCGATGACGTAGGTTTTATCAGGCGAAACGGCGGCCCACAGGAAGTAGTCCATCGGCATCGGCCCGTCATGCGGGTCGCCGCCGATGAAATGATCGCGGCGCTGTGCTCCGCGCGTGGCGTAGCGGATGGCATAGAGCGCGAATTCGGGCAGCGCGGGCATTGGACGTTCCTCGGATAGAGCCGTCATGCGGACGCATGCGACATTTTGCTCAGCCTCGGCAGCGCGCCGGGCCTGTCGTTGGCCTTTGGTTAGAGCAACGGCGCATTCGCGGCCACGCGAGGCTGATCGGGAAAAGTGAAATTCTGATATGCGGAACTTGCATGTCGCTTTCGCCGCCGACTTGGCGTTACAATAATATAATAATACAAAATCGGCGGGTCCGGACCTTGCTCCGCCCGGCCGGCGGCGGGAGGACGATTCATGACCGAGGGTCAGATTCTCGGATTTATCGGGATTGGCCGCATGGGCGGCCCCCTGTCAGGACGGCTGCTCGACGCCGGATACCGGCTGTGCGTCTACGATGCGAACCCGGAAGCGACCAAGCCGCTGGTGGCGCGCGGCGCCAAGCTCGCCAAGTCGCCGGCGGAAGTCGCCTCGGCCTCCGATATCGTATTTCTCAGCCTGCCGACGCCGCCGATCGTGACGTCGGTCGTGCTCGGCCCCAATGGTGTCAGCCAGGGCAACGCGGTGAAAACCGTGGTCGACCTGTCGACCTCCGGTCCGAGCGCCGCGACCACGATCGCCAAGGCGCTCGGCGAACGCCAGATCACCTGGATCGACGCGCCGGTGTCCGGCGGCGTGCCCGGCGCCGAAAAAGGCACGCTGGCGGTGATGGTGTCCGGCCCCAAGGCCGTCGCCGACGCCGTCGACCCGATCCTGAAAGTATTCGGCAAGACATTCTATACGGGCGACAAGCCCGGCCTCGCTCAGGTCGCCAAGCTCGGCAACAACCTGCTCGCCGCCGCCGCCGTCGTGCTGTCGTCGGAAGCCGTGTGCATGGGCGTGAAGGCCGGCCTCGACCCGAAGGTGATGATCGACATCATCAACGCCGGCAGCGGCCGCAACAGCGCGACCCAGGACAAGTTCCCCAAAGCGATCCTCACCGGCACCTTCGATTACGGCTTCGCCACCGCCCTTTCCTACAAGGATGTGCGGCTGTGCATCGACGAGGCCGAAGCGCTCGGCGTGCCGATGGTCGCCGGCGCCGTCATCCGCCAGATGCTCGCCGTTACCAACGCCAAATACGGGCCCGACTCCGATTTCACCTCGATCGCCAAGGTGATCGAGGAATGGGCCGGCGTCGAAATGCGCAGCAAGACAACCTGACCGCCGCTCAAGAAAGCCTGACCGGCCCCAAGAGGGCCAGCGACAACGACAAAAGCTAACGACGGGGAGGAACACCATGAGCCGCCGGGACACCGCCTACAGGCGAACGAAGGTTTGCCTCTGCGGATCCTCCAGCCGGTGCCGGCGGGGCTGACCGGGCCATGGCATTCCCCATCCTGGCTGAAAACTTCCTGCAATCGCTGATGGCCGGCATCCTGCTCGGCGCCATCTACGGGCTGATGTGCGTCGGCCTCGCGATGATCTTCGGCGTCCTGCGCGTCATCAATTTCGCCCAGGGCGATTTCATGATGCTCGGCATGTACGCGACGTACTACCTGTTCGTCGCCTTCGGCATCCAGGCGCTGTTCGGCAACATCCTCGGTCCCTATATCGCCGTCACCATCGCCGCGCCGGTGCTGTTCATCGTCGGCTATTTCATCCACCGAACGCTGATCTCGCGGGTCTCCGGCTCGAAGACGGCGCAGCTCGAGGGCGAAGGCCACTACGCCCAGCTCATCCTGACGCTCGGCATCGCGCTGATCCTGCAGAACGCCAGTCAGATCTTCTTCGGTTCGATCCAGGTCTCGGTGCGCACGCCGCTGTCGAGCAGCGCCTGGATCATCGGGCCGCTGTGGGGCGATTTTGTCGAGATCTTCGTCAACAAGGCGCGCGCCATTGCCGCGCTTCTCTCCGGAGCGGTGATTGTCGCCCTCGCGGTGCTGATCGGGCGCACGCGCCTCGGCAAGTCGCTGCGCGCCGCCGCGGACAACCCGACCGCGGCGACCTACATGGGCATCGATGTCGATTACGCCCATCGCATCGCTTTCGCGCTCGGCACCGCCATCACCGCCGTCGCCGGCGGCCTGCTCGCCACCAACTATCCGTTCCAGCCGCATGTCGGCCTGGAGTTCGTCATCGTCATGTATGCCGGCGTCGTGCTCGGCGGCCTCGGCAGCATCATCGGTGCCTTCTGGGGCGGCATGACCATCGGCTTGGTGCAGCAACTCTCGACGCTGATCCTGCCAACGCAGTTGCAGAACACCGCGATCTTCGTCGCCTTCCTGCTCATTGTATTCCTGCGCCCGCAAGGCTTCTTCGGCCGCGTTTCGGAGAGGACCTGAGCGATGAACGCGATTCGGCCCTATCTCGCGATCATCGCCTTCGCCGCGGCTTATGCGGTGCTGTCGTTCTTCGTCACCAACTCGTACTACCAGCTCATGCTGACGCTCGTTCTGGTCTGGGCGAGCTTCGGCCTGTCGTGGAACATCCTCAGCGGCTACACCGGCCTCGTATCGTTCGGCCATGCCTCGTTCTTCGGCCTCGGCGCCTATACGACGGCGCTCGGCGCCATGCATTTCGATCTGTCGCCGTGGCTCCTGATCCCGATCGCATCGGTGATCGGCGGCATTTCCGGCGTGCTGATCGGCCTGCCGACGTTTCGCCTGCGCAGCCACTACTTCGCGCTGTCGATGCTCGCCTACCCGCTCGCCATTCTCTACGTGTTCGAATGGCTCGGCTATCAGGAGGTAACGCTGCCGATCAAGCGCGAGAACGCGGCCGCGTACATGCAGTTCGAAGACCCGCGTATCTATACGTGGCTCGCGCTCGGCATGGTCATCGCGATCGTGCTGATCTCGCGCGTGATCGAGCGCTCGCGCTTCGGCATGGCGCTGCTCGCCATCAAGCAGAACGAGGCGGCGGCCGAGGCGGCCGGCATCAACACGCTGCTGTGGAAGCTGCGCGCCATCGCCATCAGCGGCGCCATCGCCGGCGCGGTCGGCGCCTTCTATGCCGTGGTGCTGCTGGTCGTGACGCCGCCGTCGGTGTTCGGCATGCTGGTGTCCGCGCAAGCCCTGACCGTCACCATGTTCGGCGGCATCGGCACGGTCTGGGGCCCGGTCATCGGCTCGGCGATCCTGATCCCGCTGTCGGAAATCCTGCACGCTCAACTCGGCGCGCGCTTCCCCGGCATTCAGGGCGTCATCTTCGGTCTCGCCATCGTCGTCGTCATCCTGGCCGCGCCGGAAGGCATCTACTGGAAGGCGCGCGAATACATCCAGCGGCGCTGGCCGCAACTCATCGGGCGCAGCCGGCACAGCGAGATCGTCGCGGCGCGGGCCGCCGCCGCAACGTCCGCGGCCGCGCCGAAACCGCCGGCCAAGCATCCGGCGGCATCGGGCGACATCATCCTGTCGGTGCGCGGCCTGTCCAAGAGCTTCGGCGGCCTCAAGGCCGTCCAGGATGTCAGCTTCGACGTCAAACGCGGCTCCATCCTCGGCATCATCGGCCCCCACGGGGCCGGCAAGCCCCCCCCGGTCCACCTGCGCAATGG
>JAEZEY010000392.1 GCA_023432845.1 Pseudomonadota bacterium | reverse complement strand
TTTCTGACAGGATCGTGTCTAGACCGTGAGCGATCTTTTTCGCATCGTCCGCCGCAATGATGCCTTGCTTGGCCAGCATGTCGGCATGGGCCTTGGAGGCGGCAATGTCCTGGCGGTAGAGATGCCGGTCGAAGTCGATGGAGGCGTTGATTTCCTCCATAATGGCGTCGGGACCGGAGGCAAACCGTCCGCCCCACATTTTGTTGCTCATCTTGTCGCTCTGAACTTTGCCCTGTGACGTCTCAATCCACTCAGCCGAACGCAAAGCCGATCATGACCGAAGCCGCCCGCACCCTCGCCAAGAAACGCGTCGCCATGGTCCTGGCGGGAGGCATTGCAGGCGTGGCCGTCGGGCTGGGCGGGATATACGGGATCAGCACCCTAATAGGCAACAAAGCCCCCTCGGGCGCCACCGGTGCCAATGCCGCCTGTCAGGGCACCGTCGATCTGGCCCGGCAGATCGCGCCCTTGGTGCGGGGCGAGGTCGCCGCCGTCAGCATGGCCAAGGCGCCGCTCAAGGTGCCGGCGCTGGCCTTCAACGATGCCTCGGGCACGCGCAAGACGCTGGAGGACTTCCGCGGCAAGACCGTGCTGCTGAACCTGTGGGCCACCTGGTGCACGCCGTGCCGCGAGGAAATGCCGACGCTCGAGGCGCTGGAGCAGAAGAAGGGCGGCGCCGATTTCCAGGTGGTCGCGGTCAATATCGACACCCGCGATCCCGAGAAGCCGAAAGCCTGGCTCAAGGAGGTCGGCATTGACGGGCTGGCCTACTACGCCGACCCGGAAGCCAAGGTGTTTCAGGAATTGAAGGCGGTCGGCCGGGCGTTCGGCATGCCGACGACGATGCTGATCGACAGCAACGGTTGCGAGATCGGTACGCTGGCCGGACCCGCTCACTGGGCGAGCGACGACGCCATCAAGCTGATCGAGGCAGCGATGGCGGGCTCGAAACGCGGCGGCTGACCGGAGTCCGACGCGGCATCAGGCCGTAAATTTCTTTGTCAGAGCAGCCTTCATCTCGGCCTGCACACGGGCATAGGCCTTCTGGCCGGCGATCGTGTTGTCGCCGTTGACCTTGCTGATCGCGGCGCTCGCCAGCGCCGAGCCGACGGCGCTGCCGGCGGACTGCGTCTGGATCGCGAATTTCGCGATGCGCGTCCGCTGCGCCTTAATGTTCTGGTACGCCGTCTTTTGCGGGTTCCAGCCGAACTGAACGCCGATTTGTCGCCTGCCAATCTGCATGCCGCCGATCGTAGGAACAATTCGTTAATTAGAATTTCACGCGGCAGCATATGACCGCGCCGTCTTGACGCAGGCGACGACGCAAAAACAAAAAGGCCGGGCAATGCCCGGCCTTTTTTGGCAGATTCCGCTGGGCGCTCAGCGCGTCGGCACCGGCTTGTCGCCCCGATAGTCGTAGAAGCCGCGCTGCGTCTTACGCCCCAGCCAGCCGGCTTCGACGTATTTCACCAGCAGCGGGCACGGCCGATACTTCGAATCGGCGAGTCCCTCATAGAGCACCTGCATGACCGACAGGCAGGTATCGAGCCCGATAAAGTCGGCGAGTTCGAGCGGCCCCATCGGATGGTGCGCGCCGAGGCGCATCGCCGTGTCGATCGACTCGACGTTACCGACGCCTTCGTACAGCGTGTAGATCGCCTCGTTGATCATCGGCAGCAGGATGCGGTTGACGATGAAGGCCGGGAAGTCTTCCGACACCGCGATGGTCTTGTGCAGCTTGGAGACGAAGGTCTTGCTGGTCTCGAAGGTGGCGTCGTCGGTGGCGATACCACGGATCAGCTCGACGAGTTCCATCAGCGGTACCGGATTCATGAAGTGAATGCCGATGAAGCGCTCAGGACGATCGGTCGAGGCGGCCAGCCGTGTGATCGAAATCGACGAGGTGTTGGAGGCGACGATGGCCTCCGGCTTCAGCACCGGACACAAGTCGGCGAAAATCTTGCGCTTGGCCTCTTCCTTCTCGATGGCCGACTCGATGACGAGGTCGCAGGCGCTGAGATCTTCGAATTTTTCGGCGGCGCCGATGCGCCCGAGCGCTGCCTTGCGCTCGTCTTCCGTGATGGTCTTCTTCGCGACCTGACGGGCCATGTTGCCGTTGATCGTGGCCATGCCGGCCTTGATGCGATCGGCTGAAATGTCGTGGAGCTTCACGTCGAAGCCCGCGAGCGCGCAGACATGGGCGATGCCGTTGCCCATCTGACCCGCGCCAATTACCCCGACAGTCTTAATAGTGGCGGTCATTTCTGATCCGATTTGTCATTGTCCCTTGCGGGGCAGCCCCATCCGCCCCGTATTTACGCCGAACCGCGGCGCTATGCTACCGGAACAAGATGCCACAGTCCTGCGGATCGTGGACCTCCCCGGTGCCTGCCATCGAACACGCAATCCGAAAACGTCAGCAACCGGCCAATCAACGTCCGGCTTTACCCAGTTCCTCGGCCAATTCCGGCAGCGCCGTGTAGAGATCGGCGACCAGGCCATAATCGGCGACCTGGAAGATCGGCGCTTCTTCATCCTTGTTGATGGCGACGATGACCTTGGAATCCTTCATGCCGGCCAGATGCTGGATCGCGCCCGAGATGCCGACGGCGATGTACAGTTCCGGCGCCACGACCTTGCCGGTCTGTCCGACCTGCCAGTCGTTCGGCGCGTAGCCGGCATCGACCGCGGCGCGCGAGGCGCCCATCGCCGCGCCGAGCTTGTCGGCCACCGGTTCGATGTACTTGGTGAAGTTCTCGCGATTCTGCATCGCGCGGCCGCCGGAAATGATGATCTTGGCCGAGGTCAGTTCGGGACGATCCGACTTCGACAGCTCTTCGCCGACGAAGGACGACACCGCCGGATCGGCCGCGGCCGCCGCGTTCTCGACAGCAGCCGAGCCGCCTTCGCCCGCCGCCTGGAAGGTCGAGGTGCGCACGGTGATGACCTTCTTGGCATCAAGCGACTTCACCGTCTGGATGGCGTTGCCGGCATAGATCGGACGCTCGAACGTGTCGGGCGCAATCACCTTGGTGATTTCGGAAATCTGCATGACGTCGAGCAGTGCGGCGACGCGCGGCATCACGTTCTTGCCCGAGGTGGTCGCCGGCGCCACCAGCGCGTCATACGAACCGGCGAGCGACACGATCAGCGCGGCCAGCGGTTCGGCCAGCTGATGCTCGTAGGCCGGCGCGTCGGCGAGAAGCACCTTGGCGACGCCATCGAGCCTGGCGGCGGCATCGGCCGCAGCCTTGGCGTCCTTGCCGGCGACGAGGACATGGACGTCGCCGCCCAGTTCCTTGGCCGCGGTCAGCGCCTTGTGGGTCGCGTCCTTGATCGACTTGTTGTCGTGCTCAGCGAGAAGAAGCGTGGCCATGATCAGATTACTCCCGCTTCGTTCTTGAGCTTGGAGACGAGTTCGGCGACCGTGCCGACCTTGACGCCGGCCTTGCGACCCGACGGTTCGGCGGTCTTGATGATTTCGAGGCGCGGCTTCACATCGACGCCGTAATCGGCGGCGGTCTTTTCCTCGATCGGCTTCTTCTTCGCCTTCATGATGTTCGGCAGCGAGGCGTAGCGCGGCTCGTTCAGGCGAAGATCGGTGGTGACGATGGCCGGGGCCTTCAGCTTCACGGTCTGCAGGCCGCCGTCGACTTCACGCGTCACGGAGATGCTGTCGCCCTCGATGGCGAGCTTCGAGGCGAAGGTGCCCTGCGCCCAGCCGAGCAAGGCGGCGAGCATCTGACCGGTCTGGTTTGAATCGTCGTCGATGGCCTGCTTGCCCATGATGACCAAGCCGGGCTGTTCGGCTTCGACGATGCTCTTGAGGATCTTGGCGACCGCGAGGGGTTCGACCACACTGTCGGCCTTCACCAGGATGCCGCGGTCGGCGCCCATGGCGAGCGCGGTGCGGATAGTCTCGGAGGCCTGCTGCGGCCCGATCGATACAACGACAATTTCGGTGGCCTTGCCGGCTTCCTTGAGCCGGATGGCCTCTTCGACAGCAATCTCGTCGAAGGGGTTCATCGACATCTTGATGTTGGCGAGCTCGACGCCGGAGCCGTCCGTCTTGACGCGAATTTTGACGTTGTAGTCGACAACCCGTTTAACGGGCACGAGAATTTTCATAATGTCCTTCCCGGTCGAGGCCATCTCAAGAAATGCGGGCGCTAGCTAATGGCCGCAGTATTGGCATGTCAACGTCTATGCTGCGGCGCAATGGCACGTCAGCGGTTCTTCCCCGGGGCCCACAGCACATCGCCGGCGCCTTTGTCGTTGGCGTAGCGGCCGGCGACGAACAGATAATCCGAAAGCCGGTTGACGTATTTGAGCGACGGTTCCGAAATGCCATCCCGGTCGGTGTCGCGAAGCCTGACCATGATGCGTTCGGCGCGCCGGCACACGGTGCGCGCGAGGTGCAGGTAAGCCGACGCCGGGCTGCCTCCCGGCAGGATGAAGGATTTGAGCGGCGCGAGATCGGCGTTGAGCCGGTCGATTTCGCGCTCGAGCCATTCCACCTGCGCATCGGTGACCGTCAGTCGCGCGCCGCCCGGTCCTTTCTCGGCGAGGCATAGGTCGGCTTCGACGTCGAACAGATCATTCTGAATGTGTCCGAGCCCGGCATCCAGGTCCTGGTCGGCGGCAGTGTGCAGCCGAACCAGCCCGATGACCGAATTGACCTCGTCCAGGGTGCCGTAAGCCTCAACCCGCAAATCGTATTTCTTGCGCCGGTCACCGGAGCCGAGCGCGGTCGTACCGTCGTCGCCGGTGCGGGTGTAGATGCGGTTCAGGACGACCATTCAAGCCCTCTCAAGCGCATTCAAACAAAGTGGGCGCCGCTCGCGTCGCGACGGCAAAACACGCGCGGCGCGTCTCAGCCGCGCATTACCCAGATCGTGGCCATGATGACAACGATGGCGACGAATTGCAGCAGGACGCGCAGCCGCATCAGCTTCTGGGAGCGGTTCGGGGAACCGCCGCGCATCATGTTGATGAGGCCGAGCACCAGCACAACCCCGACCGCGAGGATTGCAGCGGGAACGGCGAAATTGGAGAGAAAATCGGACATGGGCGGCCTCTTACCACCCTCCCCCGGCACGGGCCAGAGCCGTCGAGCCGCGCGCAAAATCCACTCTCGCCAATAAGTTGTATTTGTGATAATTCCGATTGCAGCGTGCAGGGGCTGATCGGGGGGACAGCAATGGCGCCAGGTGTGGGGAGACGAGCGCCCGGGCGCCCGGTGCCGCCGCGCGCCAATTCGGCCGGACTGGAGCCACAGACGGCCTTTCCGGATGGCCTTCAACCTCCCCATGCAGGTCATACCGGCGGCTATCCCGAACTCGATTGCGTCCGTCGGCTTCTACCAGCCGCGGCCCTCGCCTGGGCGGCGCGTCGGGCCGAGCGGCTGGGCATCGGTGCCGACCGCACCCTCGTCACCGCACGCACCATTGACGAGGACGCCTATGTTCAGGCGCTCGGCTCGGACCTGGGCATCGCATTCGAGCCGCTCGACGATGCGACCCGCGCCGATTGCCCGCTCGACGACAGGGCCCTCCTCGCAACGGCGACCTCCGGCCTCCTGCCGCTATGCGACCGCGATGGCTCGCCGCTGGTTGCCATCGCCCCCGGCGGCCTTGCCGTGCGCAACCTGATCCAGTTCGTCCGCCGCGACCCGCAGACCGCTAAGCGCCTTCGTCTCACGACCGCCGAACGGATGAACCGCTTCGTGCTGCGCACCGGCGCTGCCTCCCTGATCCGGGCCGCCACCCACGATCTGGCCTCGCGCCGGCCGACGCTGTCGGCCAGCAGCCACCTGAGTCGGGGCCATTACGCGGCGGTGACCGCCATGGCCGCCCTCGTGCTGACGGCGGCGATCGCCGCACCCACCGTTACCCAGATGACGGTCGAACTGCTGCTGTCAGCGGTGTTTCTGGCCTGGCTCGGCTTGCGCCTGATGGGCGCTTTCATCGGCGATCGTCCGCCGCCGCCCGAGCGGGCGCTGCCGGACAGCGCGTTGCCGATCTACAGCGTCATTGCCGCTCTCTATCGAGAGGCGACGTCGGTGGCCGGCCTGCTCGCGGCCATCGAGCGGCTCGACTACCCACCGGAAAAACTCGATGTGATTATCGCGGCCGAAGCGGACGATCGCGACACCTGCGCCGCGCTCGCCGCCATCCGCACCAAATTCCCGATCACCGTCATCCCAGTGCCGCCCCAGGGGCCGCGCACCAAACCCAAAGCTCTCAATGTTGCGCTGCCTTTTGCGCGTGGCGCCTACACGGTCATCTACGACGCCGAGGACCGGCCCGAACCCGATCAGTTACGGCACGCGCTACAGGCCTTTCTCGCCGGCCCGGTCAATCTCGCCTGCGTGCAGGCGCGGCTCTGCATCGACAACACCGCCGACAGCTGGCTCGCCGGCTACTACACCGCGGAATATGCCGGCCAGTTCGACGTTTTTCTGCCGGGCCTCGCGTCACTCGGCCTGCCGCTGCCGCTCGGCGGCTCATCCAATCATTTTCACACCGAGACCCTGCGCAAGGTGGGTGCCTGGGATCCATTCAACGTCACGGAGGATGCCGATCTCGGCATGCGGCTGGCGCGCCTCGGCTATCGCACCGGCATGATCCGCTCCACCACTTACGAAGAAGCGCCGGCGCGTTCCGCAGCCTGGCTGCGTCAGCGGACGCGCTGGTTCAAAGGCTGGATGCAAACCTGGATGGTCCACATGCGCGAACCCGCGACGCTGTTGCAGCAAGTGGGGCCGGCGGGTTTCGCCGCCTTTCACCTCATGGTCGGCGGCAACGTGCTGGCGGCGCTGGTGCACCCGCTATTCGCGGCGGCGCTGGTCGGATCGGCGTTCCGGAGCCCAGAGTCCTGGAGCGGCGATCGTCTGTCCATGATGCTGGGCGCGATATACGCCATTACGGCGGTGTTCGGCTATCTCAGCTCGGCTGCGATCGGATGGCTGGGGCTTTCGCGCCGCGGCCTGCGGTCGTCGTCCTGGGTTCTGACACTGACGCCGCTGCACTGGATACTTCTGTCGGTCGCGGCCTGGCGCGCGCTCTATCAACTGTTCACCGCGCCGTTCGCCTGGGAGAAAACCGAGCACGGCCTCGCGCGCTCGTCACGTCGCGCCGCAGGTCTGGCCAAAGCACTTGCCTATCTCGATCGCGAACTCGGCATGGCCAAGGACAGCAGCCGCCTGCCGACGATCAACGCGGGGACTACAAAAACTTCCGCAGATCGGCGGCCGCCTCTTCGGGCGAGCGCTTGAGATTGAACGGCGCGACGAAACGGCCCTGCTTGTCCATCAGATAGACGATGGCCGTGTGATCCATGGTGTAGTCGTCGCCCGTGGTCGGGACTTTCTTAGCGTAGACCCGATAGGCCTTTTGCACGGCTTCGATCGCGGCGCGATCGCCGGTCGCCGCCGTCAGGCGCGGATCAAAGCTCGACAAATAGTCTTTCATCGAAGCCGGCGTATCGCGCTCGGGATCGACCGAGATAAACAGCGCATTGGCGCGGTCGGCGTCCTTGCCGAGCACGCGGAACACCTCCGAGACTTCGAACAAGGTCGTCGGACAGACGTCAGGACAATGCGTGAAGCCGAAGAACACGAGGAGCGGCTTGCCTTGGAAATCCTTCTCGGTAATCGTTTGGCCATTCTGATTGATCAGCTTGAACGGGCCGCCGACCGCCGACGCCGTCGCGACACCGTTGTTGCCGAAATTGCCGGTCGCGTACCACAGCGCGCCGAGAAACAGGCCGAGGCCGGTGAGGAAAGCGGCCAGCACGAGCATGATGTGAGTGGAGCGGGTCGTCGTCATTGGTAAGGGCATTCCGTAAGGGGGATTCGGCCGCGCTCAGAAACAAGCCGCCAGTCCGGTGCGCACCATTTCGAAAAAAACCGTGCTGCCGAAATAGGCCCACAGGCCAATCGTAGCGGCGACCAGGACGCCGCCCGCCAGCGAAAGCACCAGCGCAGGCCAGGGAATTGTCGAGCTTGGCGCTGAAACCGTCATGTCGTCCCCTATCGGAACACCACCCGCGTCTAAAAGCGGGCTGGCATCTGGAAAAGGCCATCCGCAGTGCCGATTTCACATAGGGCGGATCGCCGCGCCCTGCAATGACCGCGGCGGGCCCCGGCGCCGTTAACCATTTTGCCTTCCCGAGGCGCAAAAATGGCCTGTTTTCTGCAGTTCCGTTGACTCAAAAGGTTAAACTGGCGATGAATGCCTCTCGGCATCTGTTTAGAAATTTCTCTCCCTACGGAGTTGTCTATGCGTACCGCTTTGGCCCTTATTGTCGCCGCCTCATTGTCCGCCGCAGGCACGGCGGCCTGGGCCCAGAATGCCCCGGCGCCCGCCGCCACGGCAGCAAAATGCGAGAACCCGAACGCGCTGGGCGTCACGCGGGTCGTCGAGATCGACACCACCGGTGCACCGGGCTTCGGCTTCGAGCATTTCAAGGCGTATGACTTCCTGCGTGACAAGGAAGTCGTGCTGACCTTCGATGACGGTCCGTGGCCGGGCCACACGCCGTCGGTGCTGAAGGCGCTCGCCGACCAGTGCACCAAGGCGCTGTTTTTCACCATCGGCAAGCACGCCGGCTGGCATCCGGAAATTCTCAAGCGCGTCGCAGCCGAAGGCCACACCATCGGCTCGCACACCTGGTCGCACAAGGACCTGTCGCGCATGACGCAGGAAGAAGCGGTCGCCGAGTTCGAAAAAGGCCTCGCCGCCGTCAGCATCGCGCTCGGCAACAAGCCGGTGCCGCCTTTCTTCCGTTTCCCGGCGCTCCGTCATCCGCCGGAAATGATCAAGTATCTCGGAGAGCGTAACGTCAGCATGTTCTCGACCGACCTCGACTCGTTCGACTTCCGCACGCGCAAGCCCGAGCAGGTCATCGCCAATGTGATGAAGAAGCTCGAAAAGAACGGCAAGGGCATCATCCTGATGCACGACTTCCAGCCGGCGACCGCTGCCGCGACGCCGGAACTGCTCAAGCGGCTCAAGGATGGCGGCTACAAGGTCGTGCAGATCACCGGCAAGACTCCGATCGAGCCGAAGAAGGACTATGTCGACATAGTCATGAAGGAAATCGGTGGCGGCATGGAAGACGCCCGACCGATGTCCAGCGTCATCAAGACCATCAAGGAAAACTGATCCGCGCTTTTGCAGGGGATCGACATTGATCGACACAACCGGCCGCGCCTGGCAAAGGCGCGGCCGGTTTAGTTTTGGCACAAGCAAGCCGCGCCCGAACTCACGCAGGCGCCTTTGGACAGCCCGGCCGGCGGCGCTTGCCTTGGACCGCCGATTGGGCGCAGACTTGGCTTAGGCCTCCAGATCGAATCGTCCCCGCGAGGCCTCCTCCGATCAACAGGGGTTACCCGATGGAAGCAGAAGTCCGGAAACCGCTCCGGGCCACGAAAGACGTGACGCGGCCGGCCACGATCAACATGCCCAAGAAGGAAAAGGCGCCCGAGCCCGAAGTGACACGCTCCGGTCAGGCACGGCCGGCGATGGCGCGCTATCGCCTGCAAGTCGATCGCCAAACCAAGGCAACCTTCGCGTCGCTCGATGACGCGCGCGCTGCCGGACAGGCCATCAAGAAGTCCTTTCCGGTGGTCCAGGTGTCGATCTACGACGCCGAACAGAGCACCCAGGCCAGCCTCGAATAAGCGCCGGGCGGACGGCTCGCGTCACGGCGCCAATGCGGAACGCAATTCCAGCGGCGGACGTTGAATGCGGCAGATGGGCGCGCCTGATGTAATATTACCTCCGGCCATGCTTATCTGCGATACAGAACGGCTCCGCGCTCCGCGGTCCGGCCACTCCCGCCAGCACAAGGCCTCGTCATGCCCGACATCGTGACGATCACCATCAATCCCGCCGTCGACCTTTTCGTCGACGTCGAGCGCGTCGAGCCGACCCGAAAATTGCGCTGCTCGTCGCCCAAGCGCGATCCGGGCGGCGGCGGCATCAATGTCGCGCGCGTCGCCTATCGTCTCGGCGGCGACGTGACCGCGATCTATCCGGCCGGCGGCGTCATCGGCAAATTGCTGCAGAAGCTGCTCGATCGCGAAGGCATTCACAGCGTGGCGACGCCGTCGCATGTCGAGACGCGCGAGAACTTCACCGCTTACGAGTCGACAAGTGGCGAGCAATATCGCTTCGTGCTGCCGGGCTCGCCGCTGCACCGCGCCGAATGGGAGGCGTGCTTGCACCGGCTGGCGGCGCTCGAGCGCAAGCCGTCCTTCGTCGTTTCCAGCGGCAGCATTCCGCCCGGCGTGCCCGACGATTTTTTTGCCCGCGTCAACCGCGAGGCGCGCAGGCTCGGCGCCCGCACCGTCGTCGATACCTCCGGCGACGCCCTGAAAAAGGCGGTCGCCGACGGCGTCGATATCATCAAGCCGAACCTCAACGAGCTCAGCGACTTCACCGGCCACAAGCTCGATAGCGACGCGGCTCGCGTCGAAGCCTGCCGCAAGCTGGTCGATGCCGGCCGCGTTGCGATGGTGGCGCTCACCCTTGGCCACGATGGCGCCATGCTGGTGACCAAGGAGCGCGCCCTCAAATCGAGGCCGATGGACATCGAAGTGGTGAGCGCAGTCGGCGCCGGCGATAGTTTCCTCGGCGGCCTGGTCTGGGCGCTGGCGCAGGGTCAATCGCAAGACGATGCGTTTCGGGTCGCGGTCGCGGCCGGCACCGCCGCTGTGATGAGCCCCGGCACTGAACTGTGCCGCGAGACCGATGTCGAGCGGTTGTTGCCGAAAATCGAGATTGCCAAGATCGGCGGCTGACGCGCCCGGCTATTTGCTGTCCAGCGCGAATACGCCGTTCCAGTCGGCCGGCGGCGCTTCTTTCCGAAAGCCGGCGATGCGCAAGGTGTAGATATCGACCAGCCGGTCGAGGCCGAAGGGCTGCACGGCTTCGCGGCAGCGCAGGATCATCCGCTCGGCGGCGTCGAAGTCCTGGTTGCGGTAGGCTGTCAGCATATCGCCGAACACCTCACGCAGGCGCAAATAGGCTTCGCTGCGCGCGACATCGGCGGCGCCGAGCACGGTGTATACCGTTTCCGGCTCCGTCTTGCCCTTTACCGTGATCATGTCGAGCTCCAGCGTGGCGAACCTGTCGCCGACCGCCTTGGCCGTGCCGCTGCCGATGATGATGCCGACGCCATAGGTCTTGGTCTGGCCTTCCAGCCGCGAGGCGAGGTTCACGGCATCGCCGAGCACCGAATAGTTGAAGCGCAGGTCCGAGCCCATATTGCCGACGACGCAACGGCCGGTGTTGATCCCGATACCGATCTTGATCGGAATAAAGCGCTGGCCGCTCGCCGCCGCGTCCTTTTCGCGCTGTTCGTTCAGCACTTCGACCCGGCGCAGCATCTCCAGCGCGGCGTGGCAGGCATGGACTTCGTGATCCGTGTCGGTGAGCGGCGCATTCCAGAACGCCATGACGGCATCGCCGATATATTTGTCGATAGTGCCGTGGTTCTCGATGATGGCGTTGGTCAGCGGCGTCAGGAAGTTGTTCATCAGGGTGGTGAGGCCCTGCGGATCGTCCTTGTACAGTTCGGAGATGGTGGTGAAGCCGCGCACATCCGAAAACATGATCGACATGTTGCGGTCTTCGCCGCCAAGCGTCAGCGCCTCGTGCGACTGCGCGAGCCGTGCCACCAGTTCCGGTGACAGATACTGGCCGAAGGCGGTGCGGATGCGACGCCGCTGCCACTGCTCGCGGAAATAGTTGGTGAAGATCAGGGTGAGGTAGATCAGGAACGTGGCGAGCAGCGGAAACGTGGCATCGATCATCATGCGCTGCTGAGCAAACAGGAGCCACGAGCCGGCAACGATAGCCGCCGAAACCACGGCGCCGAGCCCGACCATCATCGCCGCACCGAGGATCGGCCCCAGCGCAATGATGGTGAGGCCGAACAGAACGGCAGTCATCAGCTCGGCGCCGACAGCATAGCCGGAGCGCGCCAGCACCGATTTCGACAGGATGCTCTCCAGGACCTGCGCGTGCACCTCGACACCGGACATCGCCGGGTCGATCGGCGTCGCTTTGATATCGCGAAGACCGACCGCCGAGGTGCCGACCAGCACCAGCTTGCGCGCGATGCGCTCCGGCGGCACGCGGCCTTCGAGCACGTCCTTGGCCGAGACGTAGCGGTTGGCGTCGTAAGGCGCGAAGTGAATCCAGAGCTGACCGTGGCCGTCGGTCGGGATGTCGAGCGCCGGAATGGCGACGCTGCGCACGCCGGCCGGATCGCTGTTGACCCGGAACGCGCCTGCCCGCGTCACCACGCGCAGCATGTCCAAGGTCAACGCCGGCATAAGCGTATCCTGCGCGATCATCAGCATCGGCACACGGCGCACGATGCCGTCGGGCTCCGGTTGCATGGTCAGCATGCCGCGGCCAGCCGCCGCCTGCTCCAGCACCGGGAGGTTTCCGATGAGGCCGGGATAACTGAGCAGGAAGCGCCGCGGATCGGGGCCCATCATGGCGAAACCGACCGGCGGCGGCGTGGCGGCGCCATCCGGAAGATGATGACCCGACTCCCCGAGCACGACGCGCGACTGGCGTATGGCCTCGGCGAACACGGCATCGTTGTCCGGCAGCTTGCGCAGTTCCTCGCGCGTCGCCGCATCGAGATTGCGGAAGCTGTCGGCGGCGACCGACGGCGACATGCGATCCGGCTCGGCGAAAATGATGTCGTAGGCGATGACCGCGGCGCCGAGGCGCGTCAGCCTCGTATTGAGATCGGCCAGCAAGGTGCGCGGCCACGGCCACTGGCCGAGCGCCTTGAGGCTTGCTTCGTCGATATCGACGATCACCGTGGGGCGCAGCGCCGCCTCGCGCGGCTTGATACGCTGATAAAGATCGAAGGTGCGGCTGCGCAGCGCCTCGAGCGGCGCCGGATCGGCGATGCGCAACATGACGAACGCCGCCAGCAGGACGAGGCTGACGGCCCGGCCGACGCCGAACCAGCGCCAGATTCGTCCGACCAGCTTCATGCTATTTCTCGCGGAAGGCGCGCATGAACTGATCGTAGAGCGGCTTCATCAGATAGGAGATGACGGTGCGCTCACCGGTCTGCACGAAGGCCTCGACCGGCATGCCGGGCAGCAGCTTGAGTTCGCCGAGCTTCTTGAGCTCCTCCGGCGGCAAGCCGATGCGGATGGTGTAGTAGCTCATGCCGGTGCGCTGATCGGTCGAGGTGTCGGCCGATACGCGCGTCACCTCGCCGTCGATCTCCGGCGTGGTGCGAGTATCGAACGCCGAGAAGCGCAGCACCGCCGGCTGGCCGACCTTGACCTGGGCAATGTCCTGCGGCTGCACCTTGGCCTCGACCTGCAGTTGGTCGTTATCCGGCACGATGTACATGATCGGATCGGACGCGGTGATGACGCCGCCGATCGTGTGCACAGCCGACTGGAACACGAAGCCGGCCTGCGGCGCGCGGATATCGACGCGGCGCAACTGATCCTCGGCAGTCACCTTGCGCTCGACGAACTCGCCGATCTTGCCGTCGGTCTCGCGCAATTCCTTGGCGACCTCGCTCGACAGATTCTGGTCGATCTGGATGATCTGCAGGCGGATCTCGGCAATGCGGCCCCGCGATTGTGCCGCCACCGCGAGCAATTGCGCGCGCTCGCCGCCGAGCCGCGCCATTTCGCGCTCGAGCTGGGTCAGGCGCGAGAGTTGCACCAGGTTCTTGTTGTAAAGGTCGCGCACGCCGGCGAGTTCGCGGGCAATCAGGTCGAGCTCCTGCGCCTTGGCCGCTTGTTGTGCCTCGATGCCGCCGATCTCCTGTTCGAGCTGACTGACGCGCTGGGTGAGCTGCGCCTTCTGCCCGGTGCGTTCGGTGCGGCGCAGTTCGAACAGCTTCTCTTCGCTTGCCAAGGTCGCGGCGATTTCCGGATCCTTGCCGCGCGCGACGAGGTCAGCCGGAAAGGCGACTTTTTCAGCGCCGTCGCGCTCGGCTTCGAGCCGCGCCTTGCGCGCCAGTTGCTGATCGAGCCCCTTGGATACGATGGCGAGGTTGGCGCGCATCACGGTTTCATCGAGCCGGACCAGCACGTCGCCGGCCTTGACGTGATCGCCGTCGCGCACGCGCAGTTCGCCGACGATGCCGCCGGTCGGATGCTGCACCTTCTGCACGTTCTGATCGACCACCACCGAGCCTTGCGCGATCAGCGCGCCCGACAGTTTCACCGTCGCCGCCCAACCACCGACGCCGCCGCCGAGCAGGATGACGATCATCAGGCCGACGATCAGATGGCGCCGGATCGAAGCGCGCGCCGCCGACATGGGTGCAGGCGTGCCGGTCATGCGCTGACCCCGCCTTCCGAACGCGCATTGATCGGCGTCGCGGTGGCGACGCCCGGCGGACGCTGCAGCACCTTGGCCAGCACTTCGTCCTTGGGACCGAGCGCCTGGACGCGGCCCTGATTGAGCACGAGGATCTGATCGACGCCGGCAATCGCGCTCGGGCGATGAGCAATGACGACGACGATGCCCTTGCGCTCGCGAATGCCGAGGATGGCGCGCGTCAGCGCAGTGTCGCCTTCGGAATCGAGATGCGAGTTCGGCTCGTCGAGCACCACCAGGAACGGGTCGCGATAGACCGCGCGGGCGAGCGCGACGCGCTGCGCCTGCCCGGCAGACAGCGACTCGCCGTGCTCGCCGACCGGCGTCTCGTAGCCCTGCGGCAGCGCCACGATCATTTCGTGCACACCGACGGCCTTGGCGGCGGCGATCACCGCGTTGCTGTCGGGCTTGTCCTCAAAGCGGGCGATGTTCTCGGCCACGGTACCGGCAAGCAGTTCGACGTCCTGCGGGAGATAGCCGATATGCGGACCCAGCTGTTCCGGCGACCACTGGTCGATCGCGGCGCCGTCGAGCCGCACCTTGCCGCGCGCCGATGGCCAGACGCCGACGAGGACGCGCGCCAGCGACGACTTGCCGGAGCCGCTCGGACCGATAATGCCGAGCCCCTGCCCGGCCTCCAGCTTGAAGGCAATCTCCTGCACCAGCACCTTGGACGTGCCCGGCGCGGTGGCGGTGAGGCCTTCGACGGTGAGCCGGTGCGACGGCGCCGGCAGCGCCATCGGCTCGGCATGGGCCGGCATCGCTCCGAGCAGATTGTTCAGCCGCTTCCAGCTCTGCCGCGCGGCGACGAAGCCTTTCCAGTTGGCGATGGCGAGATCGACCGGCGCCAAAGCCCGCGCACTGAGGATCGAGCCGGCGATGATGATGCCGGCACTCGCCTGCTGATGGATGACCAGCCAGGCGCCCACCGCGAGCACGGCGGATTGCAACAGCATGCGCAGCACCTTCGACGCCGAACCGAGCCCGCCGCCGATATCGCTGGTCTGCTGCTGGTTCGAAAGATACGCGCTGTTGGCCTTGGCCCAGCGCGCCGCGAGGCGTGGCAGCATGCCCATGGCGATCAGCACCTCGGCATTGCGCCGGCTCGACTCGGCGATGTTGCTGCGCGCGGCCGCCGCTTCCATCGCCGCTTTCGACGGCGCCTGGGTCATCATCTCGGTGACTACCGTCAGCGCGACGAGAATTACCGCGCCGACGAGCGCGGTGAGGCCGATGAGCGGATGGAAGATGAAGCAGATGGCGAGATAAAGCGGGATCCAGGGCAGATCGAACAGCGCCACGGGGCCGAGCCCCGACAGATAGGAACGCACGGCATCGAGATCGCGCAGCGGCTGGTTGCCGTCACCGCGCGTGCCGATGCGCAAGGGCAGCCGCACCAACGTGTCATAGACCCGGCCGCTCAGGGATTCGTCGAGCGTGGCGCCGACGCGGGCCAGAATGCGGGTGCGGATGGCGTCGAGCACGCCGAGTGCGGCGAACAGCACGACCACGAGAATGAACAGGCCCACCAAAGTCGGCACGCTGCGGCTCGGCAGCACGCGATCGTAGACCTCGAGCATGAACAGCGCGCCGGTCAGCATGAGGATGTTGCTCATGCCCGAGATCAGCCCGGTGCCGACGAACGCGCCGCGGCAGGCCGCGAGCGCAGTGGAAAGCTCGGAATGCGGCTGGGCTCGCGAAGCAACGGCTTGGCGCGTCATCATTCCCGGTCCCTAAAGTCCCTTCCGGCAGGCGCACCCGGCGCCCGAGGACCATTCTGCCAGTAGCAGGCGAAAATGTCGCAATTCACCGGGCCGAGATGGTTAATCGCGGAATAGCCCGCGAGAAGCGCCCCCCGGCGCGCCGTCAGACCACCACCCCGTGCAGATTGGCCAAGGTGATCGAGTCGACGCCCTGCAGGAACAGGAGGTCATTGTCATAGACCAGCACGAGGCCGTTGTCGTGGTCGATGGCGCTGTCCATGAAGGCCTGCAGGGCCGCAGTGTCGCTATCGAGGATTCCAAACCCGGACACGTCAATGACGTCGTCAGCCACGTCGAAGCCGACGACCGTGTCGTGCCCGGAGGCCGGCGCGAAAACGAAAATATCCGGGTCGGCACTGGCGAACATGAGGTTGTCGCCCGGCACGCTGACCACAGGCACGCCATTGGTGCCGGTGAGCGTGATGACCACGTCCAATGTGTCGGTGGCGCCGTGCCCGTCGGTGACCGTCGCGGTGAAGGTTTCGGTCGCGGTCTCGCCCTGGGCCAGTTGCGCCGGCAATCCACTGTCGAGCTTATAAGTCCATACGCCGGTTGCCGAGTTCAGCGCGAAGTGGCCGTAGGTCCCCGCCGTCGTCGCCACCGACCAGATCAGCGGCGTGTTGTTGTCGGCGTCGGTCGCGATCAGCATGCCGGCCGCCGCCGTCGTATAGCCATGAGCGAGGTCCCAGGCCTGCACGGCCGACGCCGCCGCCGTGGCCGACTCGTTGCCGCTGTAAAACGGCCGGTTCAGCAGATTAGCGTCGACCTGTCCGATCAGATCGGTGAGTTCATCATGTAGCGTCGAGTCGCTACCGAAACGCCCCAGCAACGGCCCCGCGCCCAGGTTGCCGAGCAGATTGTCGTGCAGCGACTGCTCACGATCCGGCGTACCGTTGCTATTGCCGTCCGCCGCGAACTTCGCAGTTATGTCCAGCAGCGGCGCGCCGCCGGCCTTCAAATATGCCGCGTACTCGACACCCAGCCGGACGAAGGCTTCGTTGATCTGGATTTCGTTCGGGCCATGCGACACATAACGGTCGTCGAGGAAATCCCACACCACCGTCAACGCCGTGAGATAATCGAGTCCGAGTCCGGTGCGAGTTGTCTCCAGTGCGACGGAAAGGCCCGCCGGAACCGTTAGCAGTCCCGTCAGGGCGTCCGTAACAATATTGTTGTTGGTGATCTGCGTCTCAAGCGCGGCTTTGGGCTCAAGCTCGAAGACAGAGTTGACCTCGACGTTGGCCTCGACGATCAGCGGCAGCTCGATTGGCGGCAGAACAATCG
>JAEZEY010000388.1 GCA_023432845.1 Pseudomonadota bacterium | reverse complement strand
GGATCACGGCCTGTTCGATGCGGCCCGGATAGGCGTTGCGGAGGTTATAGCCGGCGCTCGGCCAGCCGAATTCGGCGACGACGACGCGCTTGCCCGGATAGGCGCGGCGCAGCTTGTCGTAAATGATGATCGCCTGATCGACGGCCTGCTTGTCGGAGAAGCCCTCCCAGTAGGGAAGAATGTGCGCGGCGATGTAGTCGACCGACGCCACGAGCTCGGGATGATCGAGCCAGACACTGTAGATTTCGCCGGTGGTCACCGGCACGTTCACCTGCCGCTTGACCTTCTGGATCATCTTGATGAGGCGGGCGACGCCGATGTCCTCGCGCAGCTTCTGTTCTTCGGCGGCGCTCTTGGCGCCCTGCAGCTTGGCGGCTTCTTCGGCCGACAGCTTCTCGCCCGGCTTCGGCGCCAGTTCGCCGCGGTAGATCGTTTCGTTACCGACGAAGATGCCGTTGACGTTGCTGTGGCGCTTGGACAGGTCAACGACCGCGCGCATCTCGCGCTCGTTGCGATCCTTGTTGTTGTCGATCCAGGCGCCGATCGTGGCGCGCAGGCCGAACTCCGAAGCTATGCCGGGGACGAGTTCGACGCCGGCGGTCGACGAATAGGTTCGGATCGCCTTGGTCAGCGGCGCGAGAATTTTGAGGTCCTCGCGAATCTTCTTGGCTTCAGCCTTGCCGCCGTCTTCCGGGTTCACATTGCCCTGGAACGGCGCGTAGGAAATGCTGGAAAGCTGGCCCGTAAAATTGGGAGCGTCGACGCTCTCCCGGCCGAGCAGCCACAAGCCGGCATGCACGCACGCCACGAGGGCGACGACAGCAGCGACGGTGCGCATAGACTTCAATACCAAATGGGGCTGGGTGGCAGGCCCCCGAACCCGTCCCCTGGGTTCGGCCGGAACTTTTTATGCTGTAGTGCAGCATATCTCAGGTTAGATCGTCTTTTCAAGTAGATACCGGGCATGGCGAAACCAAGACTGAAATAGGGGCAGGGTGTAAGATTTTTTGACGCCAACCCCTAACGCTACTGCTTCGTCGTCGTTCCCTCCGGAGCAGCCGGTTGTTGCGTATTGGCGGCGGCGGCAGGCGCGGGCGAGAGACCCGGATTGAGCCAGCACGCATGCACCCGACCGTTCAGCGTCTCCGGCGCCTTCGGATCGAAATGACCCTGGCGGACGATGCAGCGGAAGGTCGCCTGGACGTGGGCGCTTGGGCAGCCGAAGCGGTCGTAGAGGTCGAGATGGCGGAAAGCGGTGTCGAGATCGTCCCGCCACAGCAGGCTGACGACCCGGCGGCCGAGCCAGACGCATTCGGGATTGCCAGCCGGGCCCACCAAGACCTTGGTGGCCTCGGCGATCTCGTCGATCTTCTTCTGGCCCTCCTTGGCGGCGGCGTCCTTGGCCGCGGCGTCGGCGGCCGGCTTCTGCTGATCGGGCTGGGCGCCGCCCGACTGCGCCAGCGTGCCCGGCGCGGACAGAGCGAACGAGACCGCACACAGGGCGGCAATCAACATGCGCAGCGAAGTCATGGACGGAGAATTCCCGACGATATTGTTAAAGCCACTGACGCGGCTCAGCCTCGGCCCTTACTGCAGGCGGATTGAGACGCTTATGCGGCGTCCTGGCTGAACCGGCGCTGAATAGCTGAAAGCCCAGGGCCCCCCGGCCCAAAGTCCCTCATCCCTCAAAGGCGAGGTTAAGGCCTGCGATGGTCCGAATTTGCCTGCCTCGTGCGCGCGAAACTTGGCCCCAGTCCCCGGTCTTTGTCCAGAGGCGCGGCGACATAGCGTCAACGCGAACATGGTGTGTGGCACCTGCTGGTGCCTTCGCACCGATCTTGGCAGAGCTGGGGCGAGGCGATAAGCCGGTCCGGCCGGCGGCCTGCCAGGCCAGCCAGACGTGCCGTGTCCTTGAAGGTCAGCCATGCGCCTTGCCTTTGCCTGCCTCGCCGCCGCCGTGGCGGTGATTGCCGCCGTGTGGAGCTGGCTCGGCCAACCGATCGCGATGCCTAGTGCGCCGCTCAAGGCGGGCGACAAGCTGTGGTGCCTGTCCTATGCGCCGTTCCGCGGCAGCCAGTCGCCGCACCAGGAGGGTATCCAGATCGCGGCGGCGCAGATCGAAGAAGACATCGCCCAGTTGGCGAAGATGTCGAACTGCGTCCGCGTCTATGCCACCGACCAGGGCATCGACAACGTGGTGCCGATCGCCGCCCGCTACGGCATGAAAGTCTTGCAGGGCATCTGGGTCTCAAACAACGCGATCAAGACGCAGCTCCAGGTCGAGGCGGCACTGGCGCTGGCGGAGCGCTATCCGGACACGGTCATGGCGCTTGTCGTCGGCAACGAGGCGTTGCTGCGCGGCGACATTGCAGCGGGCGATCTTGCGACGCTGATCCGCAGCGTCAAGGCGCGGGCCAAGGTGCCGGTGACCTATGCCGATGTGTGGGAATTCTGGCTGCGGGCGCCGGACGTCGCCGCGGCGGTTGATTTCATTCTCATCCATATCTTGCCCTATTGGGAGGATGTCCCGATCGCGGCCGGGCAGGCCGCGGTGCACGTCAACGACATCCATAGGAAGATGGCCGACCTCTATGCGCCGAAGCATGTCTACATCGGCGAAATGGGCTGGCCGAGCCAGGGCCGCATGCGCGAGGGCGCGCTGCCGTCGCCGGCCAATCAGGCCCGCGTTATCCAGGAAGTGCTGGCTTACGCCGCGCGCGAGGATTACCGGGTCAACGTCATCGAAGCCTATGACGCGCCGTGGAAGCGCACGCAGGAGGGCGTGGTCGGCGGCCACTGGGGCCTGTTCGGCGATGCCGACCGGGCGATGAAGTTCGCTTGGGGGCAGCCGGTCTCCAACCATCGGTTCTGGAGGGCGCAGGCCGCGGTCGGCATTTTCTATGCGCTCGCGGTGTTCGGCGTTGCGTTCTGGATGCGACGTGGCGAAACGCCGGCGCGTGTCTGGCTCGCTGTGACGGCTAACGCCCTGGCCGGCGGGCTGACTATCGGCTGGACGCTGCACAATGTGCCGATCGAAAGCATCGGCATTGGCGGCTGGATTCGCTGTATAGCGCTGGCGGCGGCGGCCATTGCTTCGCCGCTGGTCTTGAGCGCGGCCATCATGCGCGGCATCCCGCAGCCGGCCATCGCGCGGATCATTGGCCCGGAAGTTGGCCGTACCCGAGACAAGGTTGCGATTGCCGTCGGCGTCGTGGCGATGCTGACGCTGCTGGTCGCGATCATCACCGCGTTGGGGCTGGTGTTCGATCCGCGCTACCGCGACTTCCCGTTTGCGCCGCTGACCGCGGCCGCAGTGCCGTTCTTCGTGGCGAGCCTGGTGACACAGCGTCCGGCGGGCGGCGCGCGGCAGGTGGCAGAGACCGGCGGCGCGCTCATTCTATTGGCGTCGGCGATCTACATTGTGCCGAACGAGAGCTGGCACAACTGGCAATCGCTGTGGCTGTGCGCGGTGCTGGTGCTGTTCGCGATCAGTCTGGTTCGGGTACGCGACGCGCAAAGCTGAGCACCAGAAGGCCGATCGCCAGCGCCGACAGTACGATGTTGTAGAGCACGACGCCGATCAGCGCGATGGCGAGCGCCAGCGCG
>JAEZEY010000243.1 GCA_023432845.1 Pseudomonadota bacterium | reverse complement strand
ATCGAGCAGGCGCGCCTGTTCTTCGTGCAGCAAAACCCGGTGCTCAACAACGACGCGACCGAGGTGGCAGCGCAACTGCGCAAGGAGCTGGAGCCGCGCATCTCCGAGGTACACAATAAGGTGATCGAGGTTTACGCCTCGCAGTTCACCGAAGCCGAGCTCAAGGAAATTCTGTCCTTCTATACGTCTGCGGCCGGCAAGAAGTTTCTGGTGGCGCAGCCCAAGATCGTCGACGAGAGCCTGAAATTCGCCCAGGACTGGGCGGGGGCGTTGTCGGACGAGATCATCGGCAAGATGCGCGAGGGCTTGAAGAAGAAGGGCCACAAGCTTTAATGAGCAGATGCGTTTTCGCGCGAGACCGCTATCGGTTCGCGTGAACAAAACGCGGTAAAGCTAGTCCGCCCGCGCGCCTGACGCGCGCCACCAGGCGGTGGAGCTCAGGCGGTCATGGCACCCACTTCAAAGTCTTCCTACGACGTCGATCTGTTCGTCATCGGCGCGGGCTCCGGTGGCGTCCGCGCCGCGCGCATTGCTGCCAGCTACGGCGCGCGGGTGATGATCGCCGAGGAATTCCGCGTCGGTGGCACCTGCGTCATCCGCGGCTGTGTGCCGAAGAAGCTGCTGGTTTACGCCTCGCGTTTTTCCCACGATTTCGAGGACGCCGCCGGGTTCGGCTGGACCGTACCGGAGCCGAGCTTTTCCTGGCCGACCTTGATCGCCAACAAGGACCGCGAGATCGACCGCCTCGAGGCGGCTTATGTCACCACCCTCGAGCGCTGGAAGGTCAAGATCGTGCGCAGCCGCGCCGTGATCGAGGACGCACATACGGTGCGTCTCGCCAACGGCGACAAGGTCACGGCCGAGACCATCCTCATCGCGACCGGCGGCTGGCCGCATATGGGACCGAATATTCCGGGACTTGAGCACGCCATCTCATCGAACGAGGCGCTGCATCTCCCCGAATTGCCCAAGCGCATCGTGGTGCAGGGCGGCGGCTATATCGCGGTCGAGTTCGCCTGCATCTTCGCGGGCATGGGCAGCGAAGTGACTTTGGTCTATCGCGGCGAGAACATCCTGCGCGGCTTCGACGATGATATCCGCGAGCATCTGCGCAACGAAATGCAGACGCGCGGCATCAGGGTGCTGTGCGGTCACACCGTGACGGCGATTAACCGGGCGGGCGACGAATACGTTACCCATCTCTCGGACGGTCAGAAGATCGCCTGCGACAAGGTAATGTTCGCCATAGGCCGCCGGCCGAACTACATGGGTATCGGCATTGAAAATCTCGGCATCCGCTGTCACGAGCATGGCGGCATCGAGGTCGACGAGTATTCGCGCACAACGGTGTCCAACATCTATGCCGTCGGCGACGTGACGAACCGGGTCAATCTCACACCGGTGGCGATCCGCGAGGGCCACGCCTTTGCCGATACGGTCTACGGCGGCAAGCCGACGCGGGTCGATCACGCCGACGTGCCGACGGCGGTATTCTCCGAGCCGGAACTCGGCGTCATCGGTCTGACCGAGACACAGGCGCGCGAGCGGCTCCACAAGCTCGACGTCTACAAGACGACCTTCCGCCCCATGAAGGCGACCTTGTCGGGGCGGGCGACCCGGGTGTTCATGAAACTTCTGGTCGACGGCACCACGGACCGGGTGGTCGGGTGCCACATCGCCGGCCCGGACGCCGGCGAACTGATCCAGCTCATCGGCATCGCCGTGAAAATGGGGGCTACCAAGGCCGACTTCGACGCCACCATGGCGGTCCATCCGACCATGGCCGAGGAACTGGTGACGATGCGCGAAAAAGCCGCCAGTTACAGCCGCGATACTGGCGACCAGGCTGCGGAATAGGGTGCCCGTCAGGGTTAACGTCGTCCCTGCTATTGGCTGGCGCTGCGTCACCTAAATTGTGTATAACCCCGCAAAATTGCTGGAGTAACTGCGATGCCCGAGCGTTGGGCGCCCGATAGCTGGCGCAACAAACCCATTATGCAGGTGCCGGATTACCCGGACCGGCAGCTTTTGGCCGACACCGAGAAGCAGCTGGCGACATTCCCGCCGCTGGTTTTTGCGGGCGAAGCGCGCAACCTCAAGAAGTCGCTGGCGCGGGTCGCGGCCGGGGAGGCTTTCCTGCTCCAGGGCGGTGACTGCGCCGAGAGCTTCGCCGAGCACGGCGCCAACAACATCCGCGACTTCTTCCGCGTCTTCCTGCAGATGGCGATCGTGCTGACTTATGCCGGTGCCTCGCCGGTGGTGAAGGTCGGCCGCATTGCCGGCCAGTTCGCCAAGCCGCGCTCGTCGCCGACCGAGAAGAAGAACGGCGTCGAGTTGCCGAGCTATCGCGGCGACATCATCAACGACATCGCCTTCACGCCGGAATCGCGCACGCCCGATCCGCGCCGGCAGATGGACGCCTATCGCCAGTCGGCGGCGACGCTCAACCTGCTGCGCGCGTTCGCCAAGGGCGGTTACGCCAGCGTCGAGAACGTGCATCGCTGGATGATGCAGTCGGTAACGGATAGTCCGCAGTCGAAGGCCTATGCCGATCTCGCCGATCGCGTCTCCGGCGCGCTCGACTTCATGCGCGCCTGCGGTCTGACTTTTGCGGTCGACAGTGCCCTCGGCACCACCGATTTCTACACCAGCCACGAGGCGCTGCTGCTTGGCTATGAGCAGGCGCTGACCCGCATCGACTCGACCACGGGCGACTGGTACGCGACCTCCGGCCACATGATCTGGATCGGCGATCGCACCCGCCAGCACGATCACGCGCACATCGAATATGCGCGCGGCATCAAGAATCCGCTGGGTCTGAAGTGCGGCCCGTCGCTCAAGGTCGACGACCTGTTGCGTCTCATCGACATCCTCAATCCGGACAACGAGCCGGGCCGCCTGACGCTGATCGGCCGCTTCGGCGCCGAGAAGGTCGGCGAGCATCTGCCGGCTTTGGTCCGTGCAGTGAAGCGCGAGGGCCGGACGGTGATCTGGTCGTGTGACCCGATGCATGGCAACACCATCACCTCGGCGTCGGGCTACAAGACGCGGCCGTTCGATCTCATCCTCAAGGAAGTGCGCTCGTTCTTCGACGTCCATGCGGCGGAAGGCTCGCATGCCGGCGGCGTGCATCTGGAGATGACCGGCCAGAACGTCACTGAATGCACCGGCGGCGCACGCGCTATCTCGGATGCCGAACTCAACGACCGCTATCACACGGTCTGCGATCCGCGGCTCAATGCCGAGCAGGCGATCGATCTCGCCTTCCTGCTGGCCGACCGGCTGCGCAAGGAACGTTCGGCGCATCCGCTGCCTGCGGTGGCAGGGCTGTAAGAGCAAGGCTGGCCTGCAAGGGCCAGCCATTGCCCGCGCTCGGGCCGAAGCGGTAGAGGCTTTCATATGAACACCCGCGGCTCCGACGGAAGACCTGCCGACCGACTGGCGATTGCCTGCGCGCAGTTGAATGCGACTGTCGGCGATATCGCCGGCAACGGCGGCAAGGTGCGCCGCGCCCGCGACGAGGCGGCCAGTCAGGGCGCCGACATCGTCGTCTTCCCCGAACTGTTCATCTCCGGCTATCCGCCGGAAGATCTGGTGCTTAAGCCCGCGTTCCAGGCCGCCTGCCGGGCCGAGATCGAGAAGCTGGCGCGGGAGACCGCGTCGGGCGGGCCAGCGCTGGTGGTCGGCACGCCCTGGGCCGAGGATGGCAAGCTATACAACGCCGTGGCCGTGTTAGAGGCCGGCCGCATCGCGGCGCTGCGCTTCAAGGTCAATCTGCCGAATTACGGCGTGTTCGACGAGGCCCGCGTCTTTGCGCCGGGGCCGGTGCCCGGGCCGGTGAATTTCCGCGGTGTGCGGCTCGGCGTGCCGATTTGCGAGGACATCTGGACGGAGTCCGGTGATTACGAAGACGTCGCCGAATGCTTGGCCGAGACCGGAGCCGAAATCCTGATCGTACCCAACGGTTCGCCCTATGACCGGGCCAAGGACGAGGTGCGGCTCAACATCGCGGTGTCCCGCGTCACCGAACAGAGCCTGCCGCTACTCTACGTGAACCAGGTCGGTGGCCAGGACGAACTGATTTTCGACGGCGCGTCGTTCGGGCTCAACGCCGATCGCTCGCTGGCGTTTCAGTTGGGAGCCTTCGACGAAACCGTCGTCACCACGCAATGGGTGCGTCAGGGCGGCGGCTGGGTCTGCGAGAAGGGGCCCTTCGTCAAGGCGCTTGAGGACGACCGCGCGGATTACGCGGCCTGCGTGCTGGGCCTGCGCGACTACGTCAACAAGAACGGCTTTCCCGGTGTCGTGATCGGCCTGTCGGGTGGCATCGACTCCGCTTTGTGCGCGGCCATGGCGGTCGATGCGCTGGGCGCGGAGCGGGTGCGCTGCGTGATGCTGCCGTACAAATATACGGCGCAGGAATCGCTCGATGATGCGGCGGCCTGCGCCACGGCACTCGGCGTTCACTACGAAATATTGCCGATTGCACCCGCGGTTGACGGCCTTGAGAAAGCTCTGGCCGCGACCTTCGCCGAAACGCAGCGCGACGTCACCGAAGAGAACCTGCAGTCGCGCGCGCGCGGCACCATCCTCATGGCCATTTCCAACAAGTTCAACCTGATGGTCGTGACCACGGGCAACAAGTCGGAGATGTCGGTCGGTTACGCCACGCTCTATGGCGATATGAACGGCGGCTTCAATCCAATCAAGGATCTCTACAAGACGCAGGTGTTCTGCCTGTCGCGGCTTCGCAATGAATGGAAGCCGTCATTCGCGCTCGGGCCGGATCGCGTCGTCATTCCGGAATCGATCATTGTGCGGCCGCCGACGGCGGAACTACGCGAGAACCAGAAGGATGAGGATTCGCTGCCGCCCTACAGCGTCCTTGATCCCATCCTCGAAGCGCTGGTCGAGCGAGAGGAGCCGGTCTCGAGCATCGTCGCCGCGGGTTTTGCCAAAGACACCGTGCTGCGTATCGAGCGGCTCCTGAACATCGCCGAATACAAGCGCCGGCAGGCCGCGCCTGGCGTGAAGGTGACGCTGAAGAATTTCGGCCGCGATCGGCGCTACCCGATCACCAATCGCTTCCGCGACACCGGAGAGCCTTTGCCCAAGCCGGACATGTCGCTTTACTCCGGCCAGCCGGCGAAAAGCGAAGCCGTCGATTTTTAAATACGACGGACGTTACTGCTGCTGCTGCGGCACGAAGGTGGGGCCGACCGAGCGCACGTCGTTGTTTGACGGCTGTGCCGACGACTGCGGCTGCCCTTGAGCCGGATTTTGGGCCGGCGCCTGCGGCCGCACCGGCCGGCCATCGCCGCCGCGCGGCTGCGACAGGCGCTTGGCGCTTTCCTCGGTGACGACGACATCGCCGGGTGCCAGGGTCTGGTCGCCGCCCAACACCTTCATGGCCTCGGCCCAGCTTTCCCCTGGGCGCTTGCAACCGCATGTCTTGTCGAGCGCTTTGCGATAGGCGAATGCGGTCGGCAGCGCCGTATAAGGCTGGCCGTCGAGCGATACGGCCTGTTCAACGTCTTCGCCGGGGTTGTGATAAACGTAAAGCTGCACCTGCGCCGCCGGACATGAGCGCTGGCAGGCCTCCGCATCGTCGTTGAAGCGGTCCGGCGATGTCGCATACGAAATCGGGAAATAGTAACCGTCACAGGTTCTCACGCAGAGTGTGCGAAAAGTGCCGCCCATCTGGCCCTGTGGTGTCGAATAGATGCCGGTATTAGTGTTGCCGCCGAACAGGCGGTCGAAGAATCCGCCTTGCTGGCCCTGAATCGCGGCCGAGCGATACTGCGGGCCGCAATTATTGTCGCCGAGCGCGATCAGGAGCGACTGGCGCTGCGCCATGCGCTCGGTATTGCCGCCGGACAGTTGTTCAAGCTCGACCTGAAGACGCTCCAGCGTCGAGCGCTGCTGCCCGATCTGGCGGTTGATGGCGCCGCACTGCGGTGGCGGGTTCGAGAAGATCGAGAAGAACCCCGAGCTTTCGCAGCCGTTTTGCCGGCCCTGCGAGACCAGGCGGTCGACCTCGTATTGCTGGCGGTTGACCGCGTCTTCGGCCCGCCGGATGCGGTCCGCTCGAACCGGATCGGCGTTGCCACGGTCGAGCGAAGCCAGCTGCGCTTCGAGCCGCTGGCAGGTCGGGTTGGCCGATTGGGCGTTGGCGGCGGAGACCGCCGTCAGGGCAGCGAGGGCGGTCAAGGCGGGACGAAGAAAAGCTCTCATGCGGCGCACTCTAGTCGGAAAATCATGGCCAAGCGAGGACACCCGCCGGGCCGGACACGGCGATCGGGCGCGGCCTCATGCCGCCCGGCGGCGCTCGGATCGGAGGTTCCAGAGCACCCCGGCGATGATCACCAGCGCGCCGACCAGCACCCAGATATCGAGTACTTCGCCGTAGAACGCCCACCCGATGACGGCAATGAGCGGAATACGCATGAAGTCCATCGGCACCACCAGCGTGGCGTCGCCGGCGCGGAATGCATTGCTCAGGCAGAAGTGCGAGGTCAAGCCTGCAAGGCCGACGCCGATTGCGGGCAAAATGTGGCGCAGTTCGTAGAGGCCCGATTCGAGAAAGGCCGCCGGATTGCTACCGATCAGCGACAGGGGAAACTGGATCACCGCCATCCAGAAAACGATGCTGAAGGTCGACTGCGTGCCGGTCAGCGACTTGGTCATGATCATCATCACGGCGAAGCCGACGGCCGCCAGAAGCACGAGGCCTGCGGCCGGATTGAAGCTCGCGAGACCGGGCCGCAGGATCACAAGGATTCCGATCAGCCCCAACACCACGACACCGATGCGGCTCGGTGTCAGCCTTTCGCCGAGAAACAGAGCAGCGAGCAGGGCAGTCCAAGCCGGCGTGGTGAACTCGAGCGCGAACACCAGGGCGAGCGGCAGCATGGTGACCGCATAGGCCCAAGCGAACTGCGATGCGTAGTGGATGGTGTTGCGCACGATGTTGAGGCCGAGGCGGTGCGGCCGGGTCTGAATGCGCAGTTGGGGACGGAACAGCAGCACGACGCCCAGGATCACCAGCGCCGCACCACTGCGGATGGCGAGGATCTCGAAAATGCTCAGGCCCGCGCGTGACAACTCGCGAACCGACACCGCCATCGCCGAGAACGACAGCAACGCGCCGGCCATCCACAACACGACGCGGACGATATGAGACCCGCTCACCGGTTGGACTTTCTGATTTGACGGAGGGGCAGAAACGCTACTCGGCGTCCGGCTGTTTTTCCGGCCGCGCCTTGTCGAAGGCCGGCAGCTTCAGGCACGCGGTCTCGACGGCGACGATCTTCGGAAAGGCGTCGAGCGGGACTTTGAGGCGCCGCGCGTTGAATACCTGCGGCACCAGGCAAACGTCCGCGAGTGTCACATACGAGCCGAAGCAATAGGGCCCGGGTGCGATCATCTGTTCGAGCGCCTTGAAGCCTTCGATGACCCAGTGATGATACCAGGCGTCGATCGCGGCCTGCTCCTGATTGAGATTGCGCTTCAGGTAGCGCAGCGCGCAAAGATTGTTGAGCGGATGAATATCGCAGGCGATGACCTGCGAAGCCGCGCGCACGCGGGCGCGATCGAGCGCCTCGGGCGGCAGCAGCGGTGGGTCGGGATAGACCTCGTCGAGATAGGCGATGATGGCCAGCGATTGCGTGAGAACCTCGCCGCCCGACAATTGGAGCGCCGGCACCCGCATCTGCGGATTGATGGCGCGGAAGGCGTCGGAGAATTGCCGCCCGCCGTCCTTGGTGAGGTGGATGGACTCCATCTCATAGGGCAGGCCCTTGAGATTGAGGGCGATGCGGACGCGATAGGCGGCGGACGAGCGGAAATAGCTGTAGAGCTTCACGAGAGGCGTTCCCCGGCAATCCCAAGCGTGGGTTTGCCGGCAACCTAACCGGCTTTGCCCGCCTTGGCGATATCGGCGGTGATCGCACTGGCCCTTTCGGTGAGCTGCTTGACCACGCGGGAAAACGCTTCGCGGTCGGACGGGTCGATCGTGGCGATGAGCCGGTTGACGAATTCCACCGCCTGCGGCGCCACATCATCGTAGACGGCGCGGCCGTCCGGCGTTAGCGACAGGAACGCCTCGCGCATATCGGCGACATTGGCCCGCCGCGTCACGAACTGGCGCTTCTCAAGAACTGCCACGGCGCGGGAGACCTTGGTCTTGTGCATCTGGCCGTGGACGCCGATTTCCTTGGCGGTGAGACGGCCGAACTCGCCGAGAATAACGATAACACGCCATTCCGGCACGCCGATCTGGTAGCGCTCGGCATAGATGCCGGACAGCGCCGCGGAGACGCTGCCGGAGCACAGGTTGAGCCGGTGCGGCAGGAACTCGTCGAGCCTGAGAGTCGGCACAGCCTCGGTCGCCTGGTCGGCAGTGATCACAGACATCGCCGGTTTATGCATCGCGCTGCGTGGTCCCTTGCGCCGGCGGGTCTTGAGGCATCGACCGGCAAACACTGACGAATTTACCGATGTTGCCATGCCGCGCAACCTCCTTGGAAGCGTTCTAATCCCTTCGTCGTCCGCATTTGCGCGTGGAACCGCTAGACTGGCGGCCGCCGGCCAACGGAGACCGATCCAAAATGGCGGACGAATCGCGCCTTTTCATTCCCGCCTTGGGCGGGCTCTACCGGACGCTTGCGCCGGTGACCGAAACCCTGGTGCGTCTCTGCGCCGGCCTGTCGCTTGCCGCCCATGGCTATCCGAAGCTGTTCGGGGCGACCGCGGCCAACGCGGCCTTCTTCGAGCAGGCCGGATTCCATCCCGCGCTGTTCTGGACCATCCTCACCGGGCTCACCGAATTCGGCGGCGGCCTGTGTCTGGCCCTCGGCTTGCTAACGCGGCTCGCCGCAATTCCGGTGCTGGTCTTCCTCGCGGTCGCGATCAAATTCCACGCCGCCAATGGCTTCTACTGGAACAACCTCGGCTTCGAGTACCCTTTGTTCTGGGCGCTGGTGGTGCTGCACTTCCTGGTGCGCGGCGGAGGGTGCTTCTCGCTCGATCGGCTGATCGGTCGCGAAGTCTAGGTCTCGCCACCCGGCTTCTTGCCGTCGAGCACCTCGCGCACCTTCTTCGCCATCGCTTCCGTCGTGAACGGCTTGGTCAGGAGATCGACGTCGCTGTCGAGACGGCCGTGATGGATGATGGCGTTCCGCGTGTAGCCGGTCGCGAACAGCACCGGCAGATCGGGATGCGTCTCCTTCACCGCATTGGCGAGCTCGCGACCGTTCATGCCGCCGGGCAGCACGACGTCGGTGAACAGCAGCGCGATATCGGACATGTCCTTGAGTTTTTCCAGCGCGTCGGCCGCCGTCGCCGCATGGGTGACGCGGTAGCCGATATCGCCGAGCGCATCGATGACGAAGCGGCTGACGTCAGGATCGTCCTCGACGAGCAGGATGGACTCCGAATGCTCGTCCGAACCAGGCGCCACCGGCTCGGCCTCGACTTCCCACGCCGGGAAGGCGGATGGATCGGACAGCCGCGGGAAATACATCTTGATCGACGTGCCCTGACCGATCTCGCTGTAGATCTGGATGTGGCCGTGCGACTGCCGCACGAAACCATAGACCATGCTCAGGCCGAGGCCCGAGCCGGCGCCGGCCGGCTTGGTGGTGTAAAATGGATCGAAAGCTCGGTCGCGCACCTCGGCGCTCATGCCGGTGCCGGTGTCGCTGACGGCGACCAGCACGAATTGTCCGGCTTCGACCTCGGCGCCCGCCTGCCGCACATAGGCTTCGTCGAGATAGGCGTTGGAGGTCTCGATGGTGAGCCTTCCGCCGTCCGGCATGGCGTCGCGGGCATTGACGGCGAGGTTGAGAATGGCGCTTTCGAGTTGGTTGGGATCGAGCGCGGTCTTCCACAATCCGCTGGCAAGCACGGTTTCGACCCGCACGGTCTCGCCGATGGCACGATGCAGGATCTCCGACATCTCCGTGACCAGCCGGTTGACGTTGACGGCCTTGACCTCCTGCGGATGCTGCCGCGAGAAGGTGAGAAGGCGCTGCACCAAAGTCGCGGCGCGCATCGATGCCTGACGAATGGCGTTCAGCGAGTTGGCGACGCGGGCGTCTTCCGAAGAGTTGCGCCGCAGCGCCAGTTCGATATTGCCGATGATGGCGGTGAGCAGATTGTTGAAGTCATGGGCGATGCCGCCGGTCAGCCGGCCGACCGCTTCCATTTTCTGCGCCTGGCGCAGCGCCATTTCGGTCGACTGCCGGCGCGCCGCTTCCTGGCGCAGTTGCGCGCTTGCCGCCGCTTCGCGCCGCGCCTGGCGCAGGGCGATCATGCCGAGCGCCACCATCATCAAGGTCGCGGGCACGCCGAAGACGAGATGCGTGGCCATGGCGCGCATCCAGGCAGAGCGCACCTGCGCGACATCGAGAGTCGCATAAACATAGACGTCGAAGTTCGGCAGCTTGCGAAAGGCGCCGATGCGCGGCTCGCCGTCCACCGATGACGCCCCGCTGAAAACGCCCGCTTCGGGATTGATGCCGATGGCGCGCATCAAAGGCGAGCCGGGCGGCGCCGACGTATAGCTCGACATCGCCGGAAATCTTGCCAGCGCCACGCCATCGTTGCGCACGAGCCCGGCCACCGTGAGGTCGCTTTGCGGCAGCTTGCCGTAGTAGTTGGTGAAATATTCCGGCGCGATCGATACCAGATAGACGCCGTTGAACCGGCCGTCGCGCGTCATCCGCTTGCGCGTCACGGCGAAGAAATCCGCATCATAGGCCCGGCCCTTGATGACTTCGCTGATGTAGGTCTCGATGCCGGCGTCACCGGTGTGGGCCTTGAAGTAGCTACGGTCGGAGACTTGCAGATCGCGCGGCATCGGAAAGACCGTGCCGGCCACCAGCGGCCGGCCGTCGCTGTCGATCACCCAGAGATCGCGGAGCTGGGGCAGGGACTGGATGAACGTTCTGATGCGTCCGCTGTACTCCGCTTCATTCTCGCGGATCGTGGAACTGGGGACGTTGTCGAACATCTCTTCGAGATAGCGCTCGCTGATGGCGAAGGTCTCGAAAACCTTGCTGGCGTGCTCCTGCATTGCGGACACGGTGCGCTGCAGGCGCTCGGTGGCTTCAGAGATGTGTTGCCCGTACGAGATCCAGCCGGCAATGAGATAAATGATGACCGGAAAGATGACAGACGCCGCGATCAAGAGCTTCAGCGGCCGCTCGGCGCGGCTGACCGGGCTCTCGATCGGCGGCGGCGGGCTCAGAGGTTCGCGTGCTTTGACCATGCGCCCGTACGTCGGAAGGAATACGGGTTCCTTGGTACCGGGCTCTCAGCGATAACTCAACAGTAGGGCATGCGAGCAATCGCATGGGACTTGTAAAAAAATTCTGCGCGAGTGATGGAACTTTGCTGAAAGTTCCCGACAGCGATCAGCGCGCGCAGACGATGGCGACGACGTCGTCGCAGCTTGCGCCCCTGCAGCCGCCGGACCCGCCGGCGGGAATGGCGCCGGTGATGTCCTCTCGGTCGACTTTGCTGAACGACATCGCGGTGGCGAAACTTTGGCTGCGGCAATAGGCGGTCGCGGCCGGTGCGCCGCAGGCTGCGCCGCTCGCGAGGCAGCGGTCGACGCCATAGCCGCCGGCATCGGCATTGATGATGAACATCTTGCGCTCGGCCTGGGCAGGTTCGGCGAAAGCCAAGCCGAACAGCAAGGCGGCACTGACGGGAAGGCTACGCATGGGCACGTCCGTTCCTTGTCGCGCGCGCCGGAGGTGCCGCGCAGCTCGATCGAGGGCTTGTCGGTGAAGTCCGGCCGCTAAAATGCGATGGATTTTCTTAAAAGCCGTTTAACCGGTGCGGCGACTCTGCGATGCGGGACAAGTGCTTATTTTTGCTGTGGAATTTTCGTGCCGCTTGACGCTTGCCGGGCAATTTGCGCAATGTGCCGTCCAATGAACGGCCTGACCCTCATCCGCGGCATTTGCCGCCAGATTATTAGCTAGCGCGAAATCGCTGGCTGAGGCCGTCTTTTCTCGAATCGAGATACAAAGGGACGCCCCGGCCAGCGGGATCGCCGGCTATTGGTGACCCTTATGGAATTGCGGCTCTACGATACGCTGACGCGCGAGAAGCGGGTGTTCGTCCCGATCGATCCCGCGAACGTGCGCATGTATGTGTGCGGGCCGACCGTCTACGACTTCGCCCATATCGGCAATGCACGGCCGGTCATCGTGTTCGACGTGCTGTTCCGGCTGCTGCGCCACATCTACGGCGAGAGCCGCGTCAAATACGTCCGCAACATCACCGACGTCGATGACAAGATCAATGCGCGGGCCGCTGAGCGCGGCATTGATATCCGTCAGCTGACGGAGGAGACATACAATAACTTCAAGGCCGACGTCGCTGCGCTCGGCTGTTTGCCGCCGACGGTCGAGCCGCGTGCCACCGAGCACATCGAGGAAATGAAGACGATCATCGAGCGTCTCATCGCCTCGGGCCACGCCTATGTCGCCGAAGACAATGTGCTGTTCAACGTGCCGTCGATGAAGGACTACGGCCAGCTGTCCAAGCGGCCGATGGACGAGATGATCGCCGGCGCCCGCGTCGAGGTCGCGCCCTACAAGAAGGACGCGCAGGATTTCGTGCTGTGGAAGCCGTCAAAGGCAGGCGAGCCGGGCTGGCCGTCGCCGGGCGGCATCAAGACGCCGGGGCGGCCGGGTTGGCACATCGAATGCTCGGCGATGTCGTGGAAGCATCTCGGCGAGACCTTCGACATTCACGGCGGCGGCATCGATCTCGTCTTTCCGCATCACGAGAACGAAATCGCGCAATCGCGCTGCGCCTTCCACACCGGCGTGATGGCCAATTACTGGATGCACAACGGCTTCCTGCAGGTGGAAGGCGAGAAGATGTCGAAGAGCCTCGGCAACTTCATCACCATCCGCGACGTGCTGAAGGACTGGCCGGGCGAGGTGGCGCGCTTCAACATGCTGCGCACGCATTACCGTCAGCCGATCGACTGGACCGTGAAGGGGCTGGAGGAGAGCAGCAAGGTTCTTGACGGCTGGTACGCCATCATCGGCGATGAGACAAATTCGAGCGGCGCATTCGATGTAGAGTTCGTTGACGCGCTTTGTGATGATTTGAATACGCCGGCTGCTATCGCTCGGCTCCATCGCATTGCTGCCGAAGTGCGAGGTCCTGCGTCTGGGTTGGCGCAAATTGAATTGAAGCGAACGCTAAGGGCATCGGGAATTCTCTTGGGTCTCCTGACGCAGTCAAGGCGTAAGTTCATGCAATCCTACCCTCGTCGCACGATAGTTGATGAGGCCAAGGTCGCGTCGCTCATCGAAGCCCGGCAGCAGGCCCGCGCTTCCAAGAATTGGGCAGAATCCGACCGCATTCGCGATGAACTCGCCGCCATGGGCGTTGTGCTCAAGGACTCCAAGGAAGGCACCACCTGGGAGATTGCGCGATGATGGATCTCAGGACGAGCGGCGTGTTCCTTTCTTCTTTCCCCTCTCCCCTTGGGGGAGAGGGTGCCCGAGCGGCGTTAGCCGCGAGGGCGGGAGAGGGGGGGCCAATGGTTTCGG
>JAEZEY010000210.1 GCA_023432845.1 Pseudomonadota bacterium | reverse complement strand
GACAAGACCTATAAGATCGCCTCGACAACGCGCACGGCGCCGCCGATTGCCGAAGGCACGGCCGTTGCCGAGATCAAGATGCCGGCGAAGCCACCGACGCCAGTCGCCGATCCGCGTTCCGAGGAAGTTGCCGCACTCGACAGTCCCGAAGTCGGATCGTCGGCACCGATCAAGCCGAACGCAGTGAAAACCGTGCTGGTTCGCCCCGGCAAGATGCAGTTGGCCGCGCTGTCCGAACTGCCGCCGGCTTCCCGCACCCTGATGCCGCCGCATCCCAGGACGACGACCGTCAGCACCATCGCCACCGTGAAGAGCGACCTGCCACCGCCGTCGGCCGATCCTGAGCCCACCATTCTCGGCACGCTTCCGGCGAGATCCGCATCCGCGCAGCAGGTCGCCTCGGTCGGCGCCGCGGTTCCGGTCCCGGCGCCCGCGCCGGTTCAGGACACGCTGGGCTCGGCCAAGACGCGCAGCGGCTGGATGATCCAGGTCGGTGCGTTCCCGGAAGAACAGGCCGCCAAGGATCGGCTCGAAGCCGCCCAGAGCAAGGCCAAGGCGCAGCTCGGCCACGCCGAGCCCTTCACACAGAAGATCGCCAAAGGCGAACGCTCGCTGTTCCGTGCCCGCTTCGCCGGCCTCGAGAAGACCCAGGCGGAAGCGGCCTGCAAGAATCTTAAGCGCAGCGAAATACCTTGCCTGCTAATGAAGAATTAGGCCGTCCGCATTAGACGGACGCCAATAACAACGTCGTGGGGGCGCAAAGCGCCGATCGTGACGGCAAAAACAGGAAGCATCGAACGACAGGAGCCGCTGGTGATGTTGCGTGTGGAGAGCATCAGCGATGTCGGCGAAGCAGCGTTTCCTTGGCCTCGTTAATCCGGGCCGCGAGATACGTCGATCCCCCTTGGTCGGGATGAAATTTCTTCATCAGGGCGCGGTGCGCCCGGGTGATGTCGCGTTCGCGCGCGCCGGGTTCCAGGCCAAGGACCTGATAGGCCTCCTCGTCCGTCATTTTGGCAGTGCCCGGCGCAGCCCGCCCCGCTGCCGGGTCACCTTGCGCGTGTTCACGCCAGCCGGGATCCCGGCGGTCAAGATACGGCATCAATAGCGCGCGAGTTTCGTCGTCGGCCTCGGTGAGCAGAGTCAGCAGCGCCTCGACCGTTAGATCGTCCAGCCCACGGCCGGCATAGCGACCGGCGAGCACGGTGCCGCTCATCGCGCCGGTGTCGTGATCCAGCGTCATCTCGACATAGGCGGTGCGCACCCGCGACACCTGCCCCCCCGACTTGCGGATACGGTCCGTAAAGCCCGCCGGGCCGATCCAGCCGAGCAGTCCCAAGCCAAACATACCAAGCGGGATGGCGATGAAGAGCTGGCCGCGCAGACCGAGATAGACGGCCATGCCGAGGGAAATCAGACCGCCGGCGGCCTTGATGACACGGGCGGCGACTTTGGGGTCCACCTTGGATACGACACTCAGCACCCACAGGGCGCCGAGCAAGATCAGAATGCCGAAAACGAGTGTGGGCATGTCAGCCGCGCAACTGGGCGAGCAGAAGCTGCGCGCTGCCCGCCTGGCGGTTGGACAAGGCCGTGAGCGCCTTCATGCCGCCGGCGGCATAGGCAGCGACGGCGCGCAAGAGTTCGGCCAGTTGATGCGCGGCGCCGGGATCAAAGCGGCAATAGGCACCCCGTGATAGCCGGGCGATTTCTCGGAAGGCATTTTCGGCCACCGGATCACGCCCTTCCTGAAACATGAACACCGGCACGCCAAGCAGGCCGAGTTCGCCGGCGGCGGCAGCGAGATCGTCGACCGCCTCCTCCATCGCGTCGCCGACATAGACCAGCGCCTGCACGGGCTGCGCCTTGTGCTCCTTGCGGGTGTGGCTAAGCACCTTGCCGATCTGGGTGTGGCCGCCGCGGCAGTCGATGCGCGACATCAGTGTGGCAAGCCGATCGGCATCGGCGACAAACGCGGACGAGCGGCACTCGCCCATGCCGCGGAAATAGACAAGCTGAATATCGAGGCCGCCGATCGAGGCTGCCTCGCGGAACATGTCGGCCTGCAGCTTCTGCGCCGTGTCCCAGGTCGGCTGCCGGCTCATGGTGGCGTCGAGCGCGAACACCAGCCGGCCGCGCTTGCCGGCGGTCACGGCCGGGCCGAGCGACTTCACCTTGGTGAGGAAGGCATCGATATCGGCGCGCGAGGAGGTCGCGGGCGCTTGCTCGGTGCCTTTGCGGGTCGGGGTGGTCATGGCTTCAAGTGTACACCGTTTTGCGCGTGATTCAGGCAACACCTAATCATGCAGAACGGCCCGCGAAAGCGGGCCGGCAACCGGTCAACTGCGACAAAATGGAGAGTTCAGGCTCAGGCCAGCAGATCGTGCACCTGCAGCGGCTGGTCCATGACCGAATACCACTCGGCGCGGGCGGCGGCGCGGCGGCGGCCGTTTTCCGACATCGGCAGGCGCAGCGCGTTGAGCAGCGCGATGACCTCCTCGCGGGCGGTCAAATGCGACATGTTCGGCCGCATGCCGAGGGTCTGCTCGTCGAGATCGTCGAAGGCGGTCAGGCCGCGCGGGAAGAACTCGCGATAGACGACGCGCTCGGCGAAACCGTCGACGTAACGGAAGCCCATGCGCTTGGCGAGTTCCAGAATACCCTCGCCGACCAGCTTCTTGTTGCGCGAGCCCAGCGCCGAGAGACGGTTGCGCACCACGATCCAGTCGGTGAGCTTGCCGTCGACCAGGCGGCGCTGGCGGCGGGCCTCGCGCACCATCTCGGCATAGTGGCTTTCGCCTTTGACGGTGAAACTGGTCTGGTCGATCTTGGCCAGCACGTCGAAATCGACGAAGGAGTCGTTGAGCGGCGTCACCAAAGTATCGGCCAGCGAATGGGCGAGCCGCATCATGTAGGTGTCGTTGCCGGGCGTGTCGATGATGACGACGTCGTGGCTGTGCTCGATCGCGGCGATGGCGCGCGAGAACGAGGCGAACTCGGCGGCTTCGTTGGCCTCGACCGAATTGCCGTCGGCGCGCGGCACGCAGTAATGCGTCGGCAGCTCGAGCTTGATCTTGGCGCGCTCGGCCCAGTCGCGGCGGTTCTGGATGTAGTGGGTGAAGCTCTGCTGACGCGAGTCGAGGTCGATGGTCGCGACCTTCTGGCCGGCCTTCATCAGCGCCACGGCAATATGCAGCGCGGTCGTGGATTTGCCGGAGCCGCCCTTCTCGTTGCCGAGCACGACGACATGCGCGGATTGCGGCTTCGGATTTATTGGCTGGACCAACATGCAGGCGTCCCTTACTGGGGCAATACTCGATGAATGATAGGGCTTTCGTCAAGTTTGCGGCGGTTTAATCATTAACTCGAGCGGTCTTGTTCACCATGGTCCGCCGTCTTAACCGTGATTGACGACAATCTGCCGACAGGGCGATAACGCGGGCCGCCACCGGGACCCTTGAATTATGGCCGACCGACCGAAGATCCTCCGCACCGTCTCGTCGCTGCGCCGCGCCATGGAGCCTTACCGCCGCGCCCGCCAGGCGATCGCCCTGGTGCCGACCATGGGCGCCCTGCACGAAGGCCACCTCAAGCTGGTGCGCGAGGCCCGCAAGAAAGCCCGGCGCGTCGTGGTGTCGATCTTCGTCAACCCGACCCAGTTCGCACCGACCGAGGACTTCGGCAGCTATCCCCGCACCTTTGCGGCCGACATCAAGGCGCTGGCGGCGCTCAAGGTGGATGCCGTATGGGCGCCGACCGCGGCCGAGATGTATCCGGAGGGCTTCGCCACCCGCGTGGCGCCGGAAGGCGCGGCTCTGGCCGGGCTCGAGGACAGGTTCCGTCCGCATTTCTTCGGCGGCGTCGCCACCGTGGTGACCAAGCTGTTCACGCAGGTGCGGCCGGATTTCGCGCTGTTCGGCCAGAAGGACTACCAGCAGCTTCGCGTCGTGACGCAGATGGCCAGAGATCTCGACCTCGGCGTCAAGGTGATCGGCGTGCCGACCGTGCGCGAGAAGGATGGCCTCGCGCTGTCGTCGCGCAATGTCTACCTGTCGCCTGCCGAACGTGTGGCGGCGCCGGTGCTGTCGCGCGTGCTCAAGGTGAGCGCGGCGCGCATCAAGCGCGGTGAGCCGATCGAGATGGTGATGGAAGAAGGCGGCAACGAAATTTCCCACGCCGGCTTCAAGCTCGATTATCTCGAGGCGCGCCACGCGCTGACGCTCAAGCCGGTGGCTTCAATCAAGGACGGCCCGATCCGGCTGCTGGTGGCGGCCAAGATCGGCAAGACCAGGCTGATCGATAATCTGGGGGTGTGACGCTGTTCGTCGTCCCGGGCGAGCGAAGCGAGACCCGGGACCCATAGCCACCGCATCATCCGAATTGCGAGCGCGGTGGTTACGGGTCCCCGCCTTCGCGACGCAAATATCCGATTCAATTTTCAAACAGCCAACGCTCCGCAGGCCCTGTTCTTTGTGCGGCGCGGGTCACGCCGGGTTTTCCTTTCACCTCCGGGTACGCCGGAGGGATGGCGCGCCGCGAGGCGCCCAAACGATGCACCTTGCGGTGCCGGCCCTCCCTGCGATCGGAGAAGGCCTGCGCCCCGCGGCGCTCCATGGCGGCGATTTCTGTTCGCGGGGCCGTGCTTCCGGCGGCCGGTCAGCGATCGCTCTCGGTTTGTCCGGGAAACGACCTCCGGCGGGCTTTCGCCCGCCTTCACCAAACCCCCGTCCAGCCATTGAAGGCAGAGCCCCGTAGTAGGCCCGGACGGCTACCCGCGACCTCCCGAGTGCGGGGTTACGAGCCCCGCCCGCAAACCAGCCCATAATATCCTAGGAATAATAGTCAAGGATTATTTTCTGACGATATCCTGGCTGGTAGCCCGGTGAAGGGAAGCGCAACCCGGGGAAATCGCCGGCCGTCCCGGATCGCTGCGCTTCATCCGGGCTACAAGACTGGGCCCCCGCGGTAGCGGGGGGGGAAGGGGTTTTTGGCCCGCCCGGGCGCCCCG
>JAEZEY010000191.1 GCA_023432845.1 Pseudomonadota bacterium | reverse complement strand
TCGGCACCACCATGCTCCTGCATTGTGACTATGTCGTCGCCGGAAACGCCGCGCGACTGTCGACACCGTTCGTCGGTCTGGGCCTGGTGCCGGAAGCGGCTTCGAGCCTGGTGGCGCCGAAGCTGATGGGGCACGCCCGCGCCTTCGCGCTGCTGGTGATGGGCCTGCCGCTGAGCGCGCCGGAGGCAAAGGAAGCCGGCATCGTCAATGCCGTGGTCGCGCCGGACGAGACCGATCAGTCGGCGCTCGCCGCCGCCGAACGAATTGCCGCGCTGCCGGCGCAAGGCGTGCTGATGTCACGACGGCTGATGCGCGGCTCGTGCGACGACATCATCAAGCGTATCGACGAGGAGGCCGAGGCCTTCAAGATGCGTCTGCAATCGCAGGAAGCGCAAGCGGCCTTCACGGCGTTCCTGAGCAGGAAGAAGTAGCGCGAAGCCGCTACTTGCCCATCAGATAATTTGGCGAGAAGTACTGGTTCGGGTTGAAGTTCTGGTTGGCGCTGCCGGACGGCCCGAAGAATATGCGCGGGCCGGTATCGTCCAGGGTGCGCTTATCGCCCTGACGCGAAGGCTTCTTGTTCGGATCGTTGTAGTTGAGGTCAACCCAGCCGTTTGCCGGCCCATTGCCTGCACCGCCGTAATTCTCGATGGTCAGCGCTACGGCCGGACGCTCGGCGAGCAACACGAAACCCGCCGCGGCGGCCCCGGCTAGCGCGAAAAGTACGGTCTGGCGACGTGTCATAACGGCCCCTCAAATCGTCCGACGAATTTACCCCAAATAATGTCGGCGGCAAGGCAGGTCCCCGGTGGTACCGCCAAAAGCAAAACCGCCGGCGCTGTCGGCAGCAAGCCGGCGGCTCAAATCGTCAGGACAGCCGCGCGCCCGGACCAGGCGCCGCATCGTTCCGAATTTCAGTCGAGCTAGTGGAGACTGAATGGCGCGTTATGTCGCAGCCTTTCGATCTCGTCCTTGACCAGGAGCTTTTTGCGTTTGAGTTCCACCACCTGGAGATCGTCGACAGCGGGGTGGGTTTGGCAATCGTGAATCTGTTGTTCGAGGGCCTTATGCTTCTTTTCGAGTTCCGCAAGATGCGATTGCATCGACATGTCAGATGTCTCCTCAATCCTTGGTTCTTCGATCAGGTTTTTTAGTGCAGCAAGGCTTTCTGTCTTTGATATGGCGTTCCGATTAACAATGGAAAGGTAAGTCTAGCCCGGGCGGATCACAAGCGCGACCGGCGCCAGCAGTTAAGGGTTCCTCAAGTTGATCGAGCCCCTTGATCGGCCGGTGTTTTTTCGTGTCGCTTGTGCCGCTCTGTGGAAAACGCGATAATTTTCTCGCACCGCGCTGCAGAATACCTCTCATGGTTCCCGCTTGCCGGATGTTGCTTCCCTTTCGCGGCTGCTGTGAACGACCAGTCCAATGAATGACAATGACGAGACCGCGCTGCGCGCCCTGCTCGCCCGCCTGGAGCAGGAGCACCGCGATCTTGACGCGGCCATTACCGCCCTGGCGGTATCGCCGGGGTCCGACCTCATCCAGGTGCAGCGGCTGAAGAAGCGCAAGCTGGTGCTGCGCGACAAGATCCGGCAGATCGAGGACCAGATCACGCCGGATATTATTGCGTAGCGGCTCAGTCGTCATTCCGGGACGCGCGTGCAACGCGCGGACCCGGAATCCAGCCTAAAGATTGGTGTCTGTTTCTGGATTCCGGGTTCGCGCGGGCTGATGCCCGCGCCCCGGAATGACAGGCGATGCGCGGGCGATGACCGATCCAGTTCAGGCCCGCTTTGCCTTCTTGCGCGCGTACATGGCGCGATCGGCTTCAGCGATCAGTTCGGCCGCCGTGATGCCAGCGCGCAGCGCCACGCCGCCAGCGCTGGCACCGACGGACAGGTTGGCACCGTTATATTCGATCCGCGCCTGGGCGATGATGGTCTCGAGTTCGAGCGCCTTGGCCGCCACCAAATTCTGGTCCGCGTTCCACATCAGGACGCAGAATTCGTCACCTCCCAGCCGCGCCACCACGTCGGAGGCACGGACCCGCGCCACCAAAGTCGCGGCCACCGCCTTGAGCAGCGCGTCGCCGGCGGTATGCCCGTAAATGTCGTTGATCGGCTTGAAGCCGTCGAGATCGATGAAGATCAGCCCGGCCCGCGTGCCGTAGCGTTCGAAATAGGCGAGCGAGCGTGTCAGTTCGCGCTCGAAGCCGCGGCGGTTGAGGACATCGAGCAGCGGATCGACATCGGCGCGGGCCTCGAGCTCGGCGATCCGTTCCTGGGCATGCGCGAGGTCGCGCCTGAGCTGGCGCACCTCGGCGAGGAGCTCCTGGGGCGGCGCATCCGGCACGTCCTCCGTCACGGCTCGCTGGGGCTTTGGTGGAGACACGCTGTCCCTCGCCTGGTCGATGGAAACGGTCAGAATCACTTGCAGCCAGCATAGCGGTAGCGGGGCCGAACGCCACGGGAAGACCGCCGTTTCGCCTTGCCAGCAGGGGCTCAAAACCTATAATCCGCCGCTTCCTTGCGCCGGGGGTGGCGCATCCGGGGAGCGTAATTTTGGCAAAAAACGTGGCAAAGCCGGTCGCCGTGATCATGGGCAGTCAATCCGACTGGGCCACGATGAAACACGCCACGGACACTCTGGACGCCCTCAAGATCGGCTACGAAGCCCTGATCGTATCAGCGCACCGCACGCCGAAGCGGCTCTACGACTTCGCCCATTCGGCGCGCGACAAGGGTTTCAAGGTGGTGATCGCCGGCGCCGGCGGCGCCGCGCATCTGCCCGGCATGGCTGCCTCGATGACTCCGCTGCCCGTGCTCGGCGTGCCGATGAACACCCACGCGCTCGAGGGCAAGGACTCGCTGCTGTCGATCCTGCAGATGCCGGGCGGCATCCCGGTCGGCACGCTGGCGATCGGCAAGGCCGGCGCCATCAATGCCGCGCTGCTCGCCGCCGCCATTCTGGCGCTGTCCGACGACAAGGTCGCCAAGCGGCTGGATGCGTGGCGGGCGAAGCAGACCAATTCGGTGAAGAAGAAGCCGAAGGACGCATGATCCCGAAAAGTGGGTACCGGTTTTCGGACAAGATCATGCGCGAGAAAAAAGACTGATGCTGAAACCCGGCTCCACCATCGGCATTCTCGGCGGCGGTCAGCTCGGCCGCATGCTGGCGTTAGCTGCGGCGCGGCTCGGCCTGCATTGCCATATTTATTCGCCGGAGAAAGACTCGGGCGCTTTCGAGGTGGCCAAGGCTCACACCTGCGCGGCCTATGAGGACGAAGCCGCGCTGGCCAAGTTCGCCGCTTCGGTCGATGTCATCACCTACGAATTCGAGAACATCCCGGCGCGCACCGCCGAGGTGCTGGGCAAACGCAGGCCGGTGCATCCCAATCCGAAGGTGCTGGAGACGACGCAGGATCGCCTGATTGAAAAGAACTTCATCTCCGCCTTGAAGATACCGGTCGCGCCCTATGCCCCCGTCCACTCGGCGGCGCAGCTCGCCGCCGGCATCGATAAGGTTGGCCTGCCTGCTGTCTTGAAGACCACGACCATGGGCTATGACGGCAAGGGCCAGGTGAAGATCATGCCGGGCAGCGACGCCAATGCGGCATGGCGCTCCCTCAAGAACAAGCCCTGCGTGCTCGAAGGCTTCGTCAATTTCCAGCGCGAGGTGTCGGTGATCGCGGCGCGTTCGGCCGACGGCCGCGTTGAATGCTTCGAGGTGACCGAGAACGATCATCAGAACCACATTCTCAAGACCTCGACCGTGCCGGCGAAGGTGACCGAGGTGACCGCCAGGGAAGCTGAGAAGATCGCGGCCAGGATCGCCAAGGCGCTGGATTATGTCGGCGTGCTCGGCGTCGAGATGTTCGTCGTCAAGACAAAGGGTCGGCAGACGCTGATGGTCAACGAGATCGCGCCGCGCGTGCACAATTCCGGGCACTGGACGCTCGACGGCGCCACCGTATCGCAGTTCGAGCAGCACATCCGCGCGGTGGCCGGCTGGCCGCTGGCCAAGCCGTTGCGCCTCGGCCGCAAGGTGCAAATGACCAACCTGATCGGCGCCGAGGTCCACGACCTCGTGCCGTGGCTGGCCCTGCCCGGCACCTCAATCCACCTCTACGGCAAGACCGAAGCGCGCGCGGGCCGCAAGATGGGCCACGTTACCCGGGTCTGGCCGGCCAAATAGGGCCGGTTCCGGCCCGGACGGAGGCCGTCTGAAGGGCAAATTCGGCGTTTCCGGCCCTCTGGTGGCCAAAAACGCCCGCCCTATATGAGAAATACGGCCTGCGAGGCGCAAAACCGCCAATTTGGCGCGTTTTGTTGGACTCGGGGCGACGACCCTGCTATAGCCACGCGACTCGAAAGCCCTGCGATTACGCGGTTTTCGACCCGAAATTCGAACACGACCGACATCTGCCAATCTGGCATCAGCTAAGGAGCAAGCGTGCAAGTTCTCGTTCGCGACAACAACGTCGATCAGGCCCTCAAGGCGCTCAAGAAGAAGATGCAGCGCGAGGGGATCTTCCGCGAGATGAAGCTTCGCGGCCACTACGAAAAGCCCTCCGAGAAAAAGGCCCGTGAAAAGGCGGAAGCGGTGCGCCGCGCCCGCAAGCTCGCGCGCAAGAAGATGCAGCGCGAAGGCCTGCTGCCGATGAAGCCGAAGCCGGCCTTTGGTGCGGGCGCCGCTGGTGGCCGTGGCGGCGAAGGCCGTGGCGCCGGTGCCGGCGGCCGTAGCGCCGCGCCGCGCTTCTGATTTTTGACGCGCTTCCGGACGGCGAACCGGTATCCACTTCGCCTGGAAGCGCTTCTAAGCGGTGGTATTCCCGCGACGCTGACTTTCGGCGAATCACGGGCTAAACTGACAATATGTATAAAGCGCGGGCGTTCGTAAGAACGCCCGCGCTTTATTTTGGCGGCGCCGGCACGCGGAGTAATCAAGATGGCCAGCAAACCCTGGACGCTCGGGTCCATTCGCGACATGAACCTCCAACTCGAGGCCGCCTGCCTCGAGCCGGGCTGCGGCTGGACCGCCGCCTATGACGTCAACAAGATGATTGCCGAGTTCGGCGCCGATTGCGAATTGCCGACCGGCCAAGGTGGCCTTGCCTGCGAGCATTGCGGCGCGCCGGTCGATTTCGGCCTGGTGGCCGTCAAGAAGAGCGCCTGATCGCGTCCAGGCCTTCGCGGTAGGTCGAATAGCGCAACGAGACGCCGAGCACTGTTTTCAGGCGATCGTTTCGCACGCGCCGGCAATCGGCATAGAAGCTCGCCGCCATCTCCGACATTGCCGGACGCGCCACCTCGAACGGAATGACCGGCGGCGGCGCCACGCCGAGCAGCTTCGCCGCGTAAACGATCGGGTCGCCGGGCGGCGTCGGCTCGTCATCGGCCACATTGAAGATGCCGCCGACACGGCGCTCGAACGCCGCGGCGATGGCCTGCGCAATATCGGCGACGTGGATGCGGTTGAAGACCTGCCCCGGCTTGTCGATGATGCGCGCGGTGCCGGCCCGCACTTGATCGAGCGCACTGCGGCCCGGGCCGTAAATGCCGGCAAGGCGCAGTATCGTGACCACCGCGCCGCTGCGCGCACCGAAGGCGAGCCACGCCTGTTCGGCGTCATAGCGGCGGCGCGTGCGGCCGTCCCTCGCGCGGCATTCGCTGTTTTCATCGACCCAGGCGCCGTCGTGATTGCCGTAGACACCCAGGGTCGAGAGATAGACGACATCGCGGACGCGGCCTGACTCGATCAGCGCATCGCCACAGCGGACGAGTACCGGATCGCCGGCCTCCCCGGGCGGCGCCGAGATCAGTAACGCATCGGCTTGTTCGATCGCTGCCGCCAGTCCCAGCGACACGGTTCGACCGTCGAAAGGAAGAACGCTGCAGCCAGGCATTTCAAGCGCGGCGGCGCGCGCCGGATCGCGCACCGTGGCGGTGATCCGCGTCCACCGCGCCGAATCCGCTGCAAGGTAGTGCTGCGCCGAATAGCCGAGACCAAAGACGAGGAGGTTCGTCATGGCGACACCGCCTCTATTTCAATCCACCCGCGGCAGGCCGGCGAGAAACTCACGCACGGCCGCCAGCGTGCCAATATCGTCGCTGTAGACATGGTCGGCCCCGGCGAAACGCACCATGCGCTTCGGTTCATTCGCGAGCGCAAACAGCCGCTCGCCGAATTGCAGCGGCACGACTCGATCCCTGACGCCGTGCATCACGAGCAGCGGCGCCCGCACTTTGCCGATGCGGCGATCGGAATGGAAGCTGTCGCGCAGCAGCCAGCGCACCGGCAAATAGGGAAAAGCCGCCGCGGCGACATCAACCGCCGATGTATAAGGTGCTTCGAGGATCAGCCCGCCGACCGGATGCTCCGCCGCGATGGCGACCGCGACGCCGCTGCCGAGCGAATAGCCCCACGGCACGATGCTACGGGGCGCATATCGCGCAGCGGCGAACCGATAAGCCGCCTCGGCGTCGGCGATCAGGCCAGCTTCGCTTGGGTTGCCGCTCGAGCCGGCATAGCCGCGATACGAGAGAGCGATCAGCCCGGTGCCGTCCTCCACGATGCTGCTGAAGCGCGGCACGCGCCAGGCTAGCACCTCGCCATTGCCGTGAAAGAACAGCACGACCGGTTTGCCGTCGCGGGGCGGCACATGCCAGGCGATAGCCTTCTCGCCATCCACCGTTTCGAGAACGATTTCCTGCGCCTGGGCAAAGCCTGCCGCCGCCGGCGCGGTGCGTACGGTCTGCGGCGCCGGATACATCATGGCGCGCTGCATCAGGTACAGTGCCACGAGTACGCAGCAATAGGCGCCAACAACAATGATCACCGACCATTTGAGAATGGTCATGCCGGACCTGCCTCGGCGGCCGTCGGCTTGTCTCGCCAGTCCTACATCGCCAAGCCTACATCGCCTTGACGATACTCTCCGTCATCTTCTTGGCGTCACCGAGCAGCATCATGGTATTGTCGCGGTAGAACAGCGGGTTGTCGATGCCGGCATAGCCTGACGCAAGCGAGCGCTTGATGAACATCACCGTGCCGGCCTTCCAGACCTGGAGGACAGGCATGCCGTAGATCGGCGAGGTCTTGTCTTCTTCGGCCGCCGGGTTCGTGACGTC
>JAEZEY010000138.1 GCA_023432845.1 Pseudomonadota bacterium | reverse complement strand
GGCCGGGCGAATGCCCGGCCGTCATGACAAACAATCGAAATCGGAACGGCGCTAGCCCACCCCCAGCTTCCTGAGCACCGCGTCGAGCTGATCGAGATCCTTGTACTTGATCTGCAGCGTGCCCTTCTCTCCCTTGGAGTCGATCGACACATCGAGACCGAGCGCGTCGGCCAGCCGCCGCTCCAGCGCACGGATGTCCGGGTCCTTCTGCTTGGCGATGCCGGCAGCGATCTTCTTCATCTGCTGGTCCATCGTCGCGTCGCCGGGCTTGGCTTTGTCCTCGCGGACCCATTCCTCGAGCTGGCGAACGCTGTAACCTTCGTCGACGGCCATTTCGGCGAGCACCTGCGCATTGGGATGGCCGACCAGAAGGCGCGCATGACCTGGCGACAGCTTGCCGTCGCGCACCATGCGCTTCACGGCGTCGGGCAGATTTAGCAGCCGTACCAGGTTGGCGATGTAAGGCCGGCTCTTGCCGACGATCTGCGCAACCTGCTCCTGGGTGTGATTGCACTGCTCCATCAGCGCGACATAGCCGGCGGCTTCCTCGATGGCGTTGAGGTCGGCGCGCTGCACGTTCTCGATGATGGCGAATTCGAGCGACTGCACGTCGGTCGCATCGACGATGGCGATCGGCACTTCGTGCAGATTGGCGCGCTGCGCCGCGCGCCAGCGGCGCTCGCCGGCGATGATCTCGAATTCGTTGTTCGACATCTCGCGAACCACGATCGGCTGAATGATACCGCGCTCCTTGATGGAGTCGGCGAGTTCGACGAGCTGCGCTTCGGTGAAATCGCGGCGCGGGTTACGCGGGTTCGGATGCAGCTTTTCGATCGGCGCCTTGCGTGACTTTCGCGGTACATTGTCGGCGGCCGGCGCATCCTGCGCCACCTCTCCCATCAGCGAGGCCAGGCCTCGACCCAGTCGCGAATGATCCGCCATCGCCGAAGCTCCCGATGCCATCTCAACTACCTCACGCCGTTTCTTGTTATTGTCGCCGATCGTTTAGTCATGTCCGCGCAAGTTCGCGTCCAGCGTCTCCATTCGTTCGGAGACGCTCATGCGTTCGATACGCGAAGCAATGGCCGTCATGCGACGGCCGAGCGTTACCCCCAATCGTCAGCCCGCCTTCAGCTCGCGTTCGCGCTGAATGATCTCGGTGGCGAGTCGCAGATAGGCTTCGCTGCCGACGCATTTGAGATCGTAGACCAGCACCGGCTTGCCATAGGACGGCGCTTCCGAAATACGGACGTTGCGCGGGATCACGGTGTCGTAGACCTGCTTGCCCATGAACTGCCGCACGTCGGCGACGACCTGGTTCGCCAGGTTGTTGCGCGAGTCGTACATCGTCATGACGATGCCATGGATCGACAGGTTCGGATTGAGGTTCTTCTTCACTTCCTCGACTGTCTTGAGAAGCTGCGACAGGCCTTCGAGCGCGAAGAACTCGCACTGCATCGGCACCAGGATCGAATGGGCCGCCGCCATGGCGTTGACGGTGATCAGGTTCAGCGACGGCGGGCAGTCGACCAGCACGTAGGTGAAGTTGAAGGCCGGCGAGCCGTTGTTGATGTTGTTGAGCGCGGTGCGCAGCCGGAAGGCGCGGTCGCGCTGCTGGCCGATCTCAAGCTCGAGGCCGGACAGGTCCATGGTCGACGGCGCCAGATGCAGCTGCGGCACCGCGGTCGGGATGACGGCGTCGCGCATCGGCGCCTGGCCGGTAAGCACGTCATAGGTCGAGGTGCGGCGCGACTGATGCGCGATGCCGAGTCCGGTCGAGGCGTTGCCCTGCGGGTCGAGGTCGACGATGAGCACGTGCTCGCCGATCGCCGCCAGCGCGGTGCCGAGATTGATGGCGGTCGTGGTCTTGCCGACGCCGCCCTTCTGGTTGGCGATGGCGATGACGCGCGGCCCGGCGCCGGGCGCGGCGTTGGCCATCGGGCGCTCGAACGGCACGACCTGCGGGCCTTCGGGTTTGTTCGTGGGATCCGGCGTGTCGGTCATTGACCTGGTCCAATCAACGTCAAGTTGTCGGCTGCGTCTTTAGGTTGCGGACGATCACGACGCAGCCGTCGGGACTCGTCTTGCTGGGGACTTTCTCGGCCTCAACTCTCCAATATTTAGAGGCCTCGGTCAATTCACTCTCTACATCTAGTCCTTTGAGGAACAGGCCAATGGCCCCCCGCTCGATGAGAGGAAACGCCTGATCGCACAGGGTTTTCAATGGGGCGAGCGCCCGGGCGCTGACCACATCCACAGTGTTCACAGCGCTCGCGACAAATTTTTCGATTCGCTCAGCATGGACTTGCGTCGGCACGCCGGTGGCGCGGATGACTTCGCGGAGGAAGGCGGCCTTCTTGCCGTTGCTCTCAACCAGGTGGACCACGGCGCCGGACGTGCCGGACAGCACGCACGCGATTGGGATCGCCGGAAAGCCGCCGCCGGAGCCGAGATCGACCCACGTCTTTGCCCCGGGCGCCAGATCGATGAGCTGCAGCGAGTCGGCGATGTGCCGGGTCCAGAGCTGCGGGATCGTCGATGGCGAAATCAGATTCGTGGTCTGCTGCCAGCGCAGCAATAGTTCGACGTAGATATCGAGCCGCTTCTCTGTTTCACGTGAAACAGGCTTGAGCGTCAGCGCGCGCGCCTTGTCCGCGGAGAGATCCAAGCCGGTTGGTGCTTTGCTCACGCGCTTTGGGCGGTCGGCTTCTTGCCATGACCGCGCTTCACATGAGCGACGACAAGCGTGAGCGCCGCCGGCGTGATGCCGTCGATCTTCGCGGCGTGGCCGATGGTGCGGGGCTGGTGCTTGATCAGCTTCTGCTTCGCCTCGTTCGACAGGCCCGGCATCGACGCGTAATCGAGGCTTTCCGGCAGCACGAAGCCCTCATCCCGGCGATAGGCCTCGATATCGACGTTCTGGCGGGTCAGATAGACCTCGTACTTGGCGTCTATCTCCACCTGCTCGGCGATCTTCGGCGTCAAGTCGCCGAAATGGGGCCAGATCTTCGCCAGATCAGCGATCTCGATATGCGGATAGGAGAGAAGCTCGAAAGCCGTGCGCCGCTGGCCATCCTGGTTGAGGGTGAGGCCGTGCTTCTCGGCCTCCTTCGGCGTCAGCGACACCGAGCGGGCGAAGGCGCGCGCATCATCGAGCGCATCCTGCTTCCGGCGATGATATTGCGCCCGCTCCTGCCCAACACAGCCAATAGCAATGCCCTTGCTGGTGAGACGCTGGTCGGCATTGTCGGCGCGCAGGCGCAGACGATATTCGGCGCGCGAGGTGAACATGCGATAGGGCTCGTTGACGCCGCGGGTGGTTAAATCATCGACCATGACCCCGATATAGGACTCGGCGCGGTCGAAAGTGATCGCCGGGCTGCCCGAGGCCAGCGCCGCCGCGTTCAATCCTGCCAAAAGCCCCTGCGCAGCAGCCTCTTCATAGCCCGTGGTGCCGTTGATCTGCCCCGCCAGGAACAGACCGGCGAGCTTTTTGGTCTCTAAAGTCAGCTTGAGCTGCCGCGGATCGACGAAATCATATTCGATGGCATAGCCCGGACGGACGATCCGGGTCTTTTCCAGCCCCGGGATCGAGGCGACGATGGCGGCCTGCACCTCTTCCGGCAGCGACGTCGAGATGCCGTTGGGATAGACCGTCCGATCATCAAGCCCTTCGGGCTCGAGAAAGATCTGGTGGCCGTCGCGTTCGCCGAAGCGGACGATCTTGTC
>JAEZEY010000107.1 GCA_023432845.1 Pseudomonadota bacterium | reverse complement strand
CCCCCCCCCCCCCCCCCCCGGCGGGGGGGGGGGCCCCCGACGCGGTCACGGTGTTGCCCTTCACGCAGGCGCGCGGTCTGCCCGATGCATTTGCCCGAAGGGTCGCCCGCAACCAGCAGCTCATCCTGCTCGAGGAGTCGAACCTCTACCGCGTCGCAGATCCGGCGGCCGGCGCCGGCGGCATCGAAACGCTGACGACGCAGCTCGCACAAACCGCATGGTCGCTGTTTCAGGACATCGAAAAAGCCGGTGGTGCAGCCGACGCGATTGCACAAGGCGTCATCCAGAAAAAGGTCGCCGAGACGCGCAAGGCGCGCGAGGCCAATGTCGCGCGCCGCAAGGATCCGCTCACCGGCGCCAGCGAATTTCCCAATCTCGGCGAGGCCGAGGTCAAGGTGCTCGGCGTGCCGCGTGTGCACGTTGCGCCCATTGCCGGCGCGATCACCTTCGATGCACTCGCCGCGATGCGGCTTGCCGCGCCGTTCGAGGCGCTGCGGGACAAGTCCGACGCGCTGGCGCGCAAGACCGGCGCGCGGCCGAAAGTATTTCTCGCCACGCTCGGCAAGCTCTCGGAATTCACCGCGCGCGCCACCTACGCCCGGAATTTCTATGAGGCCGGCGGCATCGAGGCCATCGTAAGCGACGGCTTCAAGGATCGCGCCGAGATACTCGCCGCGTTCAGGAAATCGGGAACGACGCTTGCCTGCCTCTGTTCATCCGACAAGGTGTACGAGGCCGAAGCTATCGACGCCGCGAAGGAACTCGCCGCCGCCGGTGCCACCGTGCATCTCGCCGGCCGCCCGGGAGAATTGGAAGCCGTGCTGAAAGGCGCGGGAGTCAATACCTTCATCTACGTGGGCTGCGACGTACTTTCGACGCTCACCGCCGCACATGATATTGTGGGGGCACCATGACCCAGATCCCGAATTTCGCCACCGTCGATTTCGCCGAGCCGAAGCTCGCCGCGAATAACGACAATGCCAAGCCGTGGATGACGCCGGAAGGCATTCCGGTATCACCGGTCTATGGCGAGAAGGATGTCGCCGGTCTCGACTTCCTCGACACTTATCCGGGCAAGGCGCCGTTCTTGCGCGGGCCCTACCCCGCGATGTATGCGGCACAGCCCTGGACCATCCGGCAATATGCCGGCTTCTCGACCGCCGAGGATTCCAACGCCTTCTACCGGCGCAACCTCGCCGCCGGCCAGAAGGGCCTGTCGATCGCCTTCGATCTCGCCACGCATCGCGGCTATGACTCGGATCACCCTCGCGTCGCTGGTGACGTCGGCATGGCCGGCGTCGCGATCGATAGCATTTACGACATGCGCACCTTGTTCTCCGGCATCCCGCTCGACCAGATGAGCGTGTCGATGACCATGAACGGCGCGGTGCTCCCCGTTCTCGCGCTCTACATCGTCGCCGCCGAGGAACAGGGCGTACCGCACAACAAGTTGTCGGGCACGATCCAGAACGACATCCTCAAAGAATTCATGGTGCGCAACACCTACATCTACCCGCCGGGTCCCAGCTTGCGCATCATCTCCGACATCTTCGCCCATACGTCCGCCGAGATGCCGAAGTTCAATTCGATCTCGGTCAGCGGCTATCACATGCAGGAAGCCGGCGCGACGCAGGACCTCGAGCTCGCCTATACGCTGGCCGACGGCCTCGAATATGTTCGCGCCGGCATCAAGGCCGGGCTGACCATCGACCAGTTCGCGCCGCGCGTGTCGTTCTTCTGGGCGATCGGCATGAACTACTTCATGGAGATCGCCAAGCTGCGCGCCGCGCGCATGATCTGGGCCAAGCTGATGAAGCCGTTCAAGCCGGAGGATGCGCGCTCGCTGTCGCTGCGCACCCATTCGCAGACCTCGGGCTGGTCGCTGGCGGCGCAGGACGTGTTCAACAACGTCGCCCGCACCATGATCGAGGCGATGGCGGCGACGCAGGGCCATACCCAGTCGCTGCACACCAATTCGCTCGACGAGGCCTTGGCGTTGCCAACCGACTTTTCGGCGCGCATCGCCCGCAACACCCAGATCCTGCTGCAGCAGGAAAGCGGCACCACCCGCATCGTCGACCCGTGGGGCGGCTCCTATTTCCTCGAGAAGCTGACCGCCGATCTCGCCGCCAAGGCCTGGGCCCATATCGAAGAAGTGGAAAGCCTCGGCGGCATGGCCAAGGCCATCGAAGCCGGCATCCCCAAGCTGCGCATCGAGGAAGCCTCGGCCAAGACGCAGGCCCGCATCGACGCCGGCGTGCAGTCGGTGATCGGCGTCAACAAGTACCAGCCGATCGAGGAAGACCCGATCGAGGTGCTCAAGGTCAACAACGCCGAAGTCCGCCAGAAGCAGCTCGACAAGCTCGCGCGCCTCAAAGCCGAGCGCGATCCGGTCGCGCTCAAGGAGGCGCTCGATGCGCTCACCCGCGCCGCCACCGGCAACGGCAACCTGCTGGAACTCGCGGTCGAGGCCGCCCGCGCCAAGGCGACCGTCGGCGAGATTTCGGACGCCCTGGAAAAAGTCTTTGGCCGCCACGTCGCGTCGATCAAGTCGATTACCGGCGTCTACAAGCGGGAGGTCGGCATGACTCCGACGGTCGATAAGGTTCGCGAAGCAGTGGAAACGTTCGAGGCCGCGGAAGGCCGCCGCCCTCGCCTCCTCGTCGCCAAGATCGGCCAGGACGGACACGACCGCGGCCAGAAGGTGATCGCCTCGGCTTTCGCCGATCTCGGTTTCGACGTTGATATCGGACCGTTGTTCGCGACGCCCGACGAAGCCGCGCGTCAGGCGGTCGAGAATGACGTGCATATTCTCGGCGTGTCATCGCTCGCCGCCGCGCATCTCACCTTGGTGCCCGAGCTCAAGAAAGCGCTGGCCGCGCAAGGCCGCGAGGACATCATGATCGTGGTTGGCGGCGTCGTGCCGCCGCAGGATTACGATGCGCTGATGAAATCAGGCTGCGAAGCGATCTTCCCGCCCGGCACGGTGATCTCGGAAGCGGCATTGAAGCTCTTGAAGACGCTGCACCATCGCCTCGGCCACGATCAGCAGGCGGCGGAGTAATTCAAGGCGAGCGGCCATGAGATTGCGTCTTGCGCTTCTCGTCTTCCTGGCTTTCGCCGGCCCCGCCATCGCGGCCGACGAGCCCAAGCCCGTCATTGCCATCGAAGACAAGACCATCGACGCCAGCCTCGTCATCGACCCGGCCTTGAAGGCCTATCCGGCGCTCTACGAAAAGCTAGTGGGCAGCGGAAAACGCCAGTACGACAAGGCTCGCAGCGAGGCGGCCGCGGAATTCAAGGCGACGCCCGACCTGTTCAGCGATGGCCGAAAGTTCTATTTCAGACGCACCGACCGGCTCCGCAGCGCCATCGGTCCCTACATCAGCATCGTGCGCACCGACGACACCTATGAAGGCGGCGCTCACCCGAACCATGTCGTCGATACGCTACTCTGGGACACGCAGGCTGCACGCTTCGTCAACATCAAGGCGTTCTTCAAGGAGATGGCGGATGGCGGACCGACACTCCAGCGCCTTGCGCGTTTGATCCGCGCCGCGCTGGCGGTCGAAAAGAAAGCGCGTGACATCGAGGTCGCCGATCCCGACAAGGATCAATGGCTGTCCGGCGTGAAGCCGAAGATCACCGACATCGGTGGCATCGCTCTGGCGCCATCGACCGAAGCCGGCAAGAGTTCCGGCTTCATCGTCTACTTCTCGCCATATGCTGTCGGTGCCTATGCCGAAGGCGAGTACGTCGTTTTCATTCCGTCCAGTGTATTTCAATCAGCTCTGTCGCCTGCGGGACAGGCTCTGTTCGGCGGCGCGCGCCCGGCCAGCGACGACAAGAACGATTGATGGCGACACGCGACGAGCACACGTCCGGGCAACGCCACCACTAACGCACGTCGTATTGTCGCTGCGACACCCGCGCCATGTCAGGCTCCCGTGTCCCCCCGCGCGTGGAGACGCCCGGGTTTGCGTCGCACCATAAGCGGCGGGCATCGGCGATTGACCGGCCGCTATGCCCGGCCCTAACATCACATCATCATACAAAAGCCGGCTGTAGACTGGCGAACCTGGGAGCAACCGCATGACCAAGCTGACACGACGCGATTTCATGGCCGCGACGGCGATCGCCGGCGCGGGATTGGCCGCCGGAGCCAAACCGTCTTTTGCCCAGAATTATCCGACCAGACCGATTCAGATGATCTGCCCGTGGGGCGCCGGTGGCGGCACAGACGCCACAGCGCGCATCGTCGCGGCGCTCCTCGAGAAGGACCTCGGTCAGCCGATCAGCGTCGTCAACCGCACCGGTGGCTCGGGCGTCGTCGGGCACTCGGCGATCGCGACCGCGGCGCCGGATGGCTACACACTCGGCATCGTCACCGTCGAAATCTCGATGATGCACTGGCAGGGTCTCACCCAACTCACGCCCAAGGACTACACGCCGCTGGCGCTGATGAACGAAGATCCGCCGGGCATCCAGGTCAAGGCCGATAGCCCGTACAAGACGGTGAAGGAACTCGCCGATGCCATCAAGGCGGCACCGGCCGGCAAGTTCAAGGCGTCCGGCACCGGTCAGGGCGGCATCTGGCATCTGGCTCTTGTCGGTTGGCTGCAGGCCATGAAACTGCCGGCGAACCACGTGACCTGGGTGCCGTCGAACGGCGCAGCGCCCGCGATGCAGGATCTCGCGGCTGGCGGCGTTGACCTGACCACCTGTTCCATCCCCGAAGCCCGCGCCATGCTCGACGCCGGCAAGGCGCGATCCCTCGCGCTGATGGCGCCGCAGCGCGCGGCCGCCTTCAAGGACATTCCGACCTTGAAGGAAGCGATGGGCATCGACTTCACCACCGGCGCCTGGCGCGGCTTCGTCGGCCCGAAGGGCCTGCCGGCCGATATGGCCACCAAGCTCACCGCCTCGCTGCAGAAGATCTACGGCTCGAAGGAGTACAACGACTTCATGAGCTCGCGCGGCTTCGGCACGGGCTGGGCGGACGCCAAGGGCTTTGCCGAGTTCATGGACAAGGCCGACAAGCAGATGGGCTCGGCGATGAAGGCCGCCGGCCTCGCCAAAAGCTAATGAGATACGCGACCCGC
>JAEZEY010000064.1 GCA_023432845.1 Pseudomonadota bacterium | reverse complement strand
TTGCCGCGCTGCGCCGCCTGCTCGGTCAGCGCGCCGAGATGGGTTTCCATGTAGCGGCGGTTATGCAGGCCGGTCAGCGCATCGGTGATCGCCATCTCGATCGAGGCGGCGAAGTTGTCGCGCAGCCTGTCGGTGTAGCGTTTGCGCTTCACCTGGGTACGCACGCGCGCCAGCATTTCGTTCTTGTCGATCGGCCGGATCAGGTAATCGTTGATGCCGATCTCCAGCCCGCGCACCAGCCGCGCATTGTTGTCCGGTTCGGCAATGGCGAGGATCGGCAAGCCGCGGGTGCGCTCCAGCGAGCGCACCTGGCTGCACAGCCGCAGGCCGTCGAAGTCGGTCAGGCCGAGCGACACGATCATCAGTTCGTAATCGCCCTCGGCGGCGCGGAACAAAGCTTCCTTGGGGTCGGTCTGCACATCGACCGTATGCTCGGTGGCGAGCGTCTGGGCGATGCGCTCGTAAGACGACGGCCGGTCATCGACGATCAGCACCTTGCCGCCGCGGCCGGTGTCGGCGACCGCTTCGCGCTCGGCGCTCTGGATGCCGATCTCCTTGGAGGTCAGCGCGCGCATGCGCAATTCGTCGGTCACCATCTTCAGCCGCGCCAGCGAGCGCACGCGCGAGATCAGCGCCACGTCGCTGACCGGCTTGGTGAGGAAATCGTCGGCGCCAGCTTCCAGCCCCTTGATGCGGTCGGAGGGCTGGTCGAGCGCGGTCACCATCACCACCGGAATGTGATGCGTCACCGGATTGGACTTGAGCCGGCGGCAGACCTCGAAGCCGTCCATGTCCGGCATCATGACGTCGAGCAGCACGATGTCGCATTCGGCGCGCTCGCACAGAGCCAGCGCCTCGGCGCCGGAATAGGCGGTGGCGACGTCGAAATATTCGGCGGACAGCCGCGCTTCCAGCAGCTTCACATTGGCTGGGATGTCATCGACGACGAGGACGCGGGCGGTCATTACAAATTCCCTTCCAGGCAAACCCTGAGATCAGGCGGGTCCCAGAAACTGACGAATGGTCTCGATGAACTTGCCGACCGAGATCGGCTTGGAGAGATAGGCCTCACAGCCTCCCTCCCTAATGCGCTCTTCGTCGCCCTTCATCGCGAAGGCGGTAACGGCGACCACCGGGATGGCCTTGAGTTCGGGATCGTCCTTGAGCCACTTGGTGACCTCGAGACCCGACACCTCCGGTAACTGGATATCCATCAGGATCAGATCCGGCCGGTGCCGGCGGGCGAGATCAAGCGCATCGATACCGCTGCGGGTGCCGACAACCTCATAACCATGCGCTTCCAGCAGATCGTGGAAGAGCTTCATGTTGAGTTCGTTGTCCTCGACGATCAGGACGGTCTTCGCCATGCTCCGCCCCGTTGTCCCCAGGTACTTCAAAAGGCAGCGTCTCCCCCGCCGCGGCGGCGCTTGAGGCGCGCCGGCGTGGGGTATGATCCAAATTCGTCGTTAGTCGCGATTTCTTACGGAAAGGCAAATTCGTCGGTGAAAGCCCCCCGCCCCATGCCCGCCGAGGCCGCCGAAGCGCTTGCGATTCAAGCACTTGGCTTTCTCGCCGAGGATTCGGAAAGGTTAACCCGGTTCTTCGGCGTCACCGGCCTCGATCCGTCGGGGATTCGCGACCAGGTCGGCGAACCCGGGTTCCTCGCCGGCGTGCTCTCTTACTTGGCGTCGGACGAACAGACCGCCCGCGAGTTCATCGTCCATACCGGCTGCGCGCCGGACGACATCTTCCGCGCCCATATCGCACTCGGCGGCCAGCCCTGGAAGCGCGAAATCCCGTGACCGCATTCTGCCGCGATTGCCTGACGGACGCGGCCGATACGGCAAAGCGCTGCGCGGCCTGCGGTTCGCCGCGGCTCGTGCGCCATGCCGACCTTTCGACCCTGACGATCGCCCACATCGACTGCGACGCCTTCTACGCCACCATCGAAAGGCGCGATGACCCTTCGCTCGCCGACAAGCCATTGATCATCGGCGGCGGCAAGCGTGGCGTGGTCTCCACCTGCTGCTATCTTGCCCGCACCTACGGCGTGCGCTCGGCGATGCCGATGTTCAAGGCGCTGGAGCTTTGCCCCAAAGCGATTGTCGTCAAGCCGAACATGCGCAAATATGTCGAGGTCGGCCGCCAGGTGCGCGCCGCCATGCTGGCGCTGACGCCCCAGGTCGAGCCCTTGTCGATCGACGAAGCATTCCTCGATCTCACCGGCACCGAACGCCTGCATGGCATGAGCGCAGCCAAGGTGCTGGCCAAATTTGCCAAGGACGTCGAGCGCGACATCGGCATTACGGTCTCGATCGGCCTGTCGGCCAACAAGTTTCTCGCCAAGATCGCCTCGGATCTCGACAAGCCGCGCGGCTTTGCCGTGATCGGCCCGTCAGAGGCTCTGGCGTTTCTCGCCCCTCGTCCGGTCGGTTTCATCTACGGCGTCGGCGCCGTCAGCGCAGCTAAACTCGCCCATGACGGCTTCCGCCTGATCGGGGATCTGCAGCGCGCCGACGAGCACGACCTGATGCGCCGTTATGGCGAGGAAGGCCAAAGGCTGTGGCGGCTGGCGCGCGGCATCGATACGCGCAAGGTCGATCCGGAGCGCGACACCAAGAGCGTCTCGTCCGAGACCACATTCAACACCGACATCAGCGACCTCCGCCCGCTCGAGCAGACCTTGTGGGAACTGACCGAGAAGGTATCGGCGCGGCTCAAGGCAGCGCAACTTGCCGGCTCGACGGTGACGCTCAAGCTCAAGAGCGCGGACTTCAAGATCCGCACCCGGGCCCGCTCCCTCGCCGCTCCGACACAGCTTGCCGGACGCATCTTCGCCGAAGGCCGTGATATGCTTAAACATGAGGTCGGCGCGACGCGCTTCCGCCTCATCGGCATCGGCGTTAGCCACCTCGTCGAGTCGGACGGCGAAGACCTCTCCGACCTCCTCGACCGGCGCGGCGCGCGCGCCGAGCATGCGATCGACAAACTGCGCGAGAAATTCGGCAAGGCCGCGGTCGTAAAAGGGCTGGCGATCGAGGAGGAGTGACATGAGACGCGGTCTCGTTACGGCCCTTTTCGCGCTGCTGCTCGCCGCAGCCATGGCGGTCGCCAGCAATACCGACGAACCGTTCGGACGGGCGACCAGCGATGCCGCACCGGGGCCGTTGCGCACCGCGTGGCTACGAATCACGGACAAGATTCGCTCCGAGAGAGACGTTGTTGGGCGCTGCCGGGCCGCCCCGTCATCATGCTCCTCGCCCGCCGCAGAACGCTTCAATGCCATCGTTCGCGAAGGCGACGGCGATGATGATCGCACGCGCATCGGACGCATCAACCGCGCCGTCAATCTCGCTATCCAGCCGACGCGGATCGGTGCTGGCCCGACCGACTGGGCATCTCCGCTGGAAACGCTGACGGCCGGGACCGGCGACTGCAAGCAATATGCCGTCGTCAAATATGCCGCCCTGCTCGAGGCCGGCTTTGCCGCGGATCGCGTGCGTCTGGTCATCGTCCGGATCAAGCCATCGACGCCGCCGACCTCACTGCCGGGCGACCATGCCTTGATTGCGGTTCAGGTCCAATCGCGCTGGCTGGTTCTCGACAATCGATCCCTGTCTGTGTCGGAAAGCACGGTACTCTTGAGCCACATGGATCCGCTCTTCACGCTCGACAATCGCGGCGTCCGGCAATTCGTATCAGCAGGTGTCGTACCGGCCCCGGCCTTAATGTGCGGCGATCCGCAGCAGTCCTGATGCGCCTAATCGCACACCTTCACCTTCTTCATTTCCAGCGATCTCAGCTCGCCCTTGATGGTGAAGTCGTTGTAGTCGAGGGTCAGCGCCCGTGAGATGCCGTTCTCGAAAAGCTCGAAGGCAATGGCGTAGACCGGCGTCTGCTCGCCGGTGCGCTCGGCGTCCTCGCTCTTCTTGTCGAAATAACTCACCGTCACCGGCCAGCGCAGCATGCCGGCCATCGACGGCTCCTTGGCCGAGGCATCGTCAGCCGGCTTCTTCGCCGGATCGATGGCTGCCCCGATCACGGTCAAGGTGTGATAAAGCTTCTCGCCGCCGTCGGAGCCGTCATAGACAGGAAACTCGAGGATGGACTTGCCGGCGCGCGCGGCCTCGATGACGCGGCGCATGTGCTCGGTCGGAAACACGATATCGCCCGGGACGGTGAAGCTCTTGCTCTTCGGCCTCTTGAGTTCGACCTTGACGCCCGAAGCAGTGCGCTCGGCGCTGCCATCGACCGTATCGGTGACCTTCTGGTTGAGCAGGTTCTCCGAATCGAAACGGAATTCGGTAGCGTCCGCGTTCTCCCAGGTGGTCGAGCGCAGATCGCTGAGGATGGTCTTGCCCTCGCCGGAGTCGAGTTCGGACACCTGGCGGAACTGAAGTTCATAGCCGTCGCAGGTGCTCCCGGCGAAGTCGTAGAGGATGCGGCCTCGCACCGCCTGGATGCCGCGGCTGCCGCTCGATTTGGCGAGCTTGAGATCGTAGACCGCGCGGTGCGGCGCCAGCACCACTGGCTTGGCCGCGTCCGCCGACGATACCGGCGCGGCGATGGGCGCGGCGCGGACCGGGCTGTGGGCCCAACCCAGCGGCAGTGTCGCCCCCAGAGCGGCGAGGACCGGCAGCGCGAGGCGAAATGTCATCTGCGTCATGAGCAACCCTGCGAAGAATCCCGCGTATCTGACGCAATGATAGGGGCAATAACGAGGCGTGTCTGCGCCCGCCCCGCCTTGCACTGAAGGTCTCAATCGGCCAAGACTTTGGCCGACTTTTTCAGACGAGTGACAGACGGAGAAGATCCATGAGCGGCGCCATCGACAAGATGCTGAGCGACCTCGGAATCACGCTACCGACGCCGGCGGCGCCGGTGGCCAACTATGTGGCGTTTGTTCGCAGCGGCAATCTGCTCACCGTGTCCGGACAACTGTGCTTCGGTCATGACGGCAAGCTCACCGCCACCGGCCAGCTCGGCGGCTCGGTTTCGATGGAGGACGGCCAGAAGGCCGCCCGCGCCTGCGCCATCAACCTGATTGCCCAGGTCAAGGCCGCCGTCGGCGACCTCGACAAGGTGGTGCGCGTGGTGCGGCTCGGCGGCTTCATCAACTCGGCGCCCGGCTACACCGACGGGCCGAAGGTCATGAACGGCGCCTCCGACCTGATGGTCGAGGTGTTCGGCGACAAGGGCCGCCACGCCCGCTCGACTGTCGGCGTCTCCGCGCTGCCCGCCAATGCGGCCGTCGAAGTCGAAGGCATATTCGAGGTCGCCTGACGCACCG
>JAEZEY010000013.1 GCA_023432845.1 Pseudomonadota bacterium | reverse complement strand
GGCGAAAGCGTCATCGAGAAGCCCGCCTTTCGCGCCGCCATGAAACGACGCCGTTGCCTGATACCAGCGGACGGCTTTTACGAGTGGAAAGCCGGCGGTCCGCGCAAGCAGCCTTATTACATCCATGCGAAATCGGGTGAGCCGCTGGCCTTCGCCGGACTGTGGGAGACCTGGACCGGGCCCAATGGCGAGGAACTCGATACCGTCGCGATCGTGACCACCGACGCCAATCGCACCGTCAGCCCGTTGCACGACCGGATGCCGGTAATCGTGCCGCCGGATGCGTTCGATCTCTGGCTCGATAGCGACCATGTCGCCGCCACGACGGCGGCGGCGCTGATCATGCCGGCGCCGGACAGCTTGCTCGAAGTGTGGCCGGTGTCGACCGACGTCAATCGCGTCGCCAACGACAACGCGCATCTCATTGAGCAGGTCGCGGAAGGCGCTGAGCCGGTGCCTGCGGCGCCATTGGCGCCCAAGGCGGCTGCGGGCAAGAAGGCCAAAGCCAAGGACGACGGGCAGGGCGTATTGTTCTAGGCAATTCGGCTCGACAGCGGGAACCTTCCGGGCTGCCGTGCATCCAATGCCTGGAGGTAGAAGATGCTGCCACTCAAGGACCGCGCCGCCCAAGCCGAAACTATGGGGGACAACGAACTGGCACGCCTCGCGCGAGACCGCGACGAGGCTGCCGTGCGGGTGCTGACGCGCCGGTACAATCGCCGGCTCTTCAGAATTGCCCGGAGCATTCTGCGCAACGACGCGGAAGCCGAAGACGTGGTGCAGGAAACCTGGCTCAAAGCGTTCACGGGCATTGACCAGTTTCGCGGCGAATCCGGCTTCGGGACTTGGCTGACGAGAATTGCCATGAACGAAGCTTTGGGACGCTTGCGGACGCGGCAGCGTCGCCCGACCGTCGACTGGGACTCCCGAGGCGAAAACTTTTCTCAAGCCGAAATACTTCGTTTTCCGATGTCAGCGCGCAGCAACGATCCGGAACGTACAATGGCCCAGGGCGAAATCCGGCTGATCCTCGAACGTGCGATCGATGCTCTTCCAGATACATTTCGTGCGGTGTTCGTCGCGCGCATCGTCGAGGGCATGACCGTCGAGGAGACAGCAGATCTCTTCCAACTCCGAGAAGAGACCGTGAAGACGCGGCTTCACCGCGCTCGCGTGATGTTGCGCCGGGCTCTGGAGACCGAGCTTGGGCCGGGCCTTACCGCGGCATTTCCATTCGCGGGCTCTCGCTGCGACCGCATGACCGAAAAGATTGTCGAGCGCGTCTGTCGTTCTTGAATCGCCGGGAACCTCTTTGGATCTCCAGCATCAAATTTACAGTGATGCACCACGCGGTCTAACCGCCGCGCAACAGGAGGTCCCGATGTTTCTTAGACTGAGTACAACGGCGTTCGCGCTTTGCCTGCTGCCGTCATTTGCCTTTGCTCAAGGCGCGGCCAAGCCGACCGATCCGCAGATCGCTCATATCGCCTATACCGCCGGCGTCATCGACGTCGAAGCCGGCAAGCAGGCGCTCGAAAAATCGCAGAACAAGGAAGTGCGCGCCTTTGCTGAAAGCATGGTGCGCGATCATGAGGCGGTGAACAAGCAGGCGCTCGATCTGGTCAAGAAGCTGAACGTCACGCCCGCCGACAACGACACCAGCCGTGCCCTCGCCAAGCAGGCGGCGGACAAGAAGGCGGAGCTTGCCAAGCTCAACGGTGCGGCCTTCGACAAGGCCTACGTCGCCAACGAGGTGGCATTCCACAAGACCGTCAACGGCGCGTTGGAGACCACGCTCATTCCGTCGGCCGGCAATGCTGAACTCAAGAGCCTTCTGCAAACGGGCCTGAAGCTGTTCCAGGGCCATCAGCAGCATGCCGAGCATGTGGCGGCTGGGCTCAAGTAATCGGAGCATACGTCATGACGCCGAGGTGGACTTTCCTCACAATCGTTGTTCTGACCGGGCTGGGGTCCATCTCGGCACATGCCGAAACAATTCGGGTCGTCATTGACAAGCTTGTCTTCTCGCCAGCCGAAGTTCAGGCGAAGGTCGGTGACACGATCGAATGGGTCAACAAGGACGTCTTTGCCCATACCGCAACCGCGACGAACCGCGCCTGGGACGTCGCGCTCGCCCCGAAGCAGACCGCACGCGTGACGCTGACGAAGCCGGGTGTCGAGGACTACTTTTGCAAGTATCACCCCAATATGAAGGGCCGCGTGACGACCGCGCCCTGATGAAAGTGGGCGGTTGTGTTGCCGCGCCTATGGAGTCGGCTCGCGGCCGTCGAGCCAGCGCGCCATCACCGTGCGCGGCTGATCGAAGTAGCCGAGCGACTCGTAGAATTTCTGCACGGCGGTGTTGTCCTGCCGCACCATCAGCATGGCTTTGACGACCCCGCGCGCCCTGAGCCATTGCTCCGCGGCCTCGACGATGCCGCGGCCCAGGCCGCGTTTCTGCATCTGCGGCGCCACCGACAGATAGTAGAACCAGCCGCGATGGCCATCATGGCCGACCATCACGGAAGCAACAATCTTGCCGTTGCTGCGGCCGACAAGAATGGTCGCGTTTGGTTCCTTGCGCGCAAAGTCAATGTCGCCGCGGGGATCGTTCCAAGGCCGCGTCAGGCCGCAGGCGAGCCATAGCGCGACGATAGCGTCGATGTCGGCATCGGTGGCTTCGCCGATGACCATTTCGTCCATCAGAGCACTTTGCCAGGATTAAGAATGCCGTTCGGGTCGAATGTCTTCTTGAGCTCGCGCATCAGGTCGAGCGCCACCGGGTCCTTCACCTTCGCCAGCGTCTCGCGCTTGAGCTTGCCGATGCCGTGCTCGGCCGAGAACGAGCCGCCCAGCTTGAGCACGATCTTGTCGACCACCGCGTTGACATCTTTCCACCGCGCCAGAAAGGCGTCCTTGTCGGCGCCGACCGGCTGGCTGACATTGAAATGCATGTTGCCGTCGCCGACATGGCCGAACGGCACCGGCCGGGAGCCGGGGATGAGTGCGACCACCGCCGCCGAGGCTTCGGCAAGAAACTGCGGCACCGCGGCGACCGGCACCGAGACGTCGTGCTTGATCGAGCCCCCTTCCGGCTTCTGTACTTCGGTCAGCGTATGGCGCATGTGCCAGAACGCCTTGGTCTGATCGATGTTCGCCGCAATGGTGGCGTCTGCGACGAGACCTTGCTCGATGGCTTCGGCAAGGAACGCCTCGAAGTTGTCGCGCAGGCCGGTTTCCTGCTGCGACGACACTTCCATCAGCACGTACCACGGATGCACGGTGCTCAGCGGATCGCGCACATTATGGCCGTGCTTCAGCGCGAACGAGATGATGTCGCGGATCATGAGCTCGAAACCCGTCACGGTGCCGCCGATGCGCGACTGCGCCAGGTTGAGCAGCTTCACCGCCGCCTCGGGCGATGGTAGGCCGATGAACGCCGTTTCGATGGCGCGCGGTTGCGGAAACAGCTTCACCACCGCCGCGGTGATGACGCCGAGCGTACCTTCGGCGCCGACGAACAGGTGGCGCAGGTCGTAGCCGGTGTTGTCCTTCTTCAGCTTGCGTAGCAGGTTCATGACGCGGCCGTCGGCGAGCACGACTTCGACGCCCACCATCAGCTCGCGCGCGATGCCGTATGCCAGCGCACCGGTGCCGCCGGCATTGGACGACAGGTTGCCGCCGATGGTGCAGCTGCCTTCCGACCCCAGCGAGAGCGGAAACAGCCGCCCGGAGGCATCGGCGGCGTCCTGCGCCTTCTGCAGCACGACGCCGGCCTCGAGCGTCATGGTGTTCGACTCGATGTCGATCTCACGGATCTTGTCGAGCCGCGTCAGCGACAGGATGATCTCGCCGTCGAACGGAATCTGCCCGCCGACGAGGCCGGTGTTGCCGCCCTGCGGCACGATCGCGGTGCGCGTCTCGTTGGCGAGCTTGAGGATCGCCGCCACTTCGGCGGTGTTGGCGGGTTTGAGCATCATCGCCGTGCGGCCGTGATAGAGGCCACGGCCTTCGATCAGATGCGGCGCCAGCGCGTCCGGGTCGGTGATCGCGTATTTGTCGCCGACGATCGCCGCGAAGCGCGCCATCAGTTCCGGTGTGGGGGCAAGGCGCATCGGGTTTGCGGTCGGCGCGTTCATTGCGGCATTTCCTGATCTGTTTCCTTCTTATGCTTTGGGCGCCGCCGCTCGCGCAAGCCGATCGTTGATCGCTTCGCCGAGGCCTTCATTCGGCACCGGCATCACCGCGATCACCTTGACGCCGGCGGCATCGAGCCGGCGCAGATGCGAGAACAGCTTGGCCGCGGCCTCGACCAGATCGCCGCTCGGCGACAGGTTGAGCACAGGTCCGGAGAAAGCCGGCGCGGGCCCAAAGGCGAGCAGCGCTTCGCCCTCCTGCGGTTCGGTCGCGTTGAGCCGCACACGGGCCTTCGGGGCGTAATGCGAGGCGAGCATGCCGGGGGCGAGCGGCGCGTCCTCATCGCCGGCGCGGTCGGGCGCGCGCAGCGGCCGCCCGAGGACGCGTTCGATGTCGGCGCGTGGCAGGCCGCCGGGCCGCAGCAAGGTCGGTTCCCCGAGCAGGGCGACGATGGTGGATTCGATGCCGACCGGGCAGGGGCCGTCGTCGAGGATGAGGTCGATGCGGCCGCGCAGGTCGGCGAGGACATGTTTAGCGTCGGTCGGCGACACGTGGCCGGAACGGTTCGCGGACGGCGCCACGACCGGCTTGCCGAAGGCCGTGAGCAAGGCCCGGGCGGTGGGCTGAGCGGGTACGCGCAGCGCGATGCTGTCCAGCCCGGCAGTGGCGAGGTCCGAGACCGGGCAGTCCGGCTGTCTGGGCAGCACCAGGGTCAGCGGGCCGGGCCAGAAAGCCTCTGCGAGCCGCTCGGCGTCGGGGGTGAAGCGACCCAGCTTCCGCGCCGCCTCCAGGCCCGTGACATGGGAAATCAGCGGGTTGAAGGCCGGCCGGCCCTTGGCGGCGTATAGGCGTGCCACCGCCTCGCCCTGGGTGGCGTCGGCGCCGAGGCCGTAGACCGTCTCGGTCGGGAACGCGACCAGCCCCCCCGCCGCAAGGCAGGCGCTGGCGGTCTCGATTGCGGCCGGATTGGCCGGCAGGACCCGCGTTTGCGGTTCGGCGCTCATGATGTGCTCGGAAGCTTGCGGTTTTAGCCGGGGGGGTTATAAGGCCGCCCACAGTCGGAGTGTAGCGCAGTCTGGTAGCGCACCTCGTTCGGGACGAGGGGGTCGCAGGTTCAAATCCTGCCACTCCGACCAGCTTTCCCCCTCACAATTTGACCGTAAACGGCCAATCCGGCTCGGTTCACGCCGTTTTCGCGGGACTCTTGCCCGTCCGCGACGCCAGCCACACCCCGCCGATGATCAGCGCGAAGCCCGCGACATGGAACGGGTACAGGTTTTCGCCGAGCACCGTCGTGGCGATGATCGCGGTGAACACCGGGATGAGGTGGAGGAAGGGGCCGGCCCGGTTGGCGCCGATCAGCTCGACGCCGCGGTTCCAGAGCGCATAGGCGGCAAGGCTGGGGAAGAAGGAAACGTAAGCCAGCGTGCCGAATGTCAGCCATGTCGCCTTCAACTGGAAGCCGCCGATCCACTCCCACACCGCAAAGGGCAGCGTGACGATCGTCGACAGCGCAGCGATCAGAAACAGCATGCTCAGAGGTTGAATTCTAGGCGCCAGCCGCAGCGAAGTCGAATAAAGGGCGAACATCAGCATCGTGAACAGGGTGATCAGGTCGCCTTTGTTGAACGACAGCGCGCGCAGGTTTGTCAGATCTCCGTGGGTGACCACGGCGAAGACGCCGAGCGATGACAGGGCGATGCCGGCGAACTGCACACGTGTGATCCGGTCGCGAAACACAAGCGCGCTGACGACGACGATCAGCACCGGCACCAGCGAGTTCAGCACAGACACGTTGAGCGCGTTGGTGAGCTGCAGCCCGATATATTGAAGGCCAGTGAATAAAGCGCCGCCGCTGAGGGCCAGCCAGAACATGATCTTCCAGCTCGCTTTGATCGGCGCCCAATCCCGCTTGAAATGCGCGCGAACGAAAGGCCAAAGCAGCAGCGTCGGCACCAGCCAACGGACGACCGCAATTGTCAGTGGTGGCACCTCGCCACTCGCGGCTCGCCCAATGATATGATTCCCCGACCAAAACAGTGAAGTAAGCGCGAGCAGGAGATAGGGGTTGTTGGCAAGCCGGAATTCGGGTTCGGTATCGGGGTCCGAGGACGGCGATTGAGCGCTCACGCCGTCACGCCGTCGAACATGCGGCGGCGCGCATTGGCGATATGGCGCTGCATGGCGTCGCGGGCCCTGTCCGGGTCGCGTGCGGCAATCGCTTCGAGAATGGCACGATGTTCATCCTGCACCAGGCGCACCCGCTCGGTGTTGGTGCGCAGCATCGTCAGATTTCGGTTTACGCTCATGCCATACCGAATATGAGGCTGCATAGAGGTCTGAACCGAAACGTAATAGGGGTTGTGCGTAGCGCGCGCGATCGCGGCGTGAAAGCGCTCGTCGGCCTCGGCGCCGAGTTCCACATTCTTGACCGCGCTTTCCAGTGCCTCGAAACAGGCGCGGATCTCGGCGAGGTCGGCATCTTCCCATCGCTCGGCGGCCAAGGCGGCGGCGGAGCCCTCGAGGCCGTGGCGGAATTCGAAGCAGCGCTGGATGTCGTCGATCGAGCCGCCGGGCGACAGGTTGAGCACCGCGACATCGGGCCGGCGTTTCACGTAGCTGCCGGAGCCCTGCCGCGAAACGATGACGCCGTCATCGCGAAGCCGCGCCAGCGCCTCGCGCACCACTGGACGTGATGCGCCAAAGCGCGTCGCCAGTTCGGTTTCCGACGGCAAACGCCCATTTACCGGGAATTCGCCATTGACGATGGTCTCGAAGATGCGCTGATAGATGAGGGCGCTGCGCTTTGCCTCGCTCCAGTTGGAACCGGACGCGGCGGTCGCCAATGCGGAGCGGTCTGTCGCCATGTGTGTCGCGCCTCTAGCGCTTGTTGGCCGTGCGCCAGCGCGCGAATTCTTCCTTCGCTCCTGGCGACGGCGGATAAATGCCGAAGATGCTCTTGCCCGCCATCACCTGCTCCTGCACGAAATCCTCGAACGCTGTCTGCTCGAAGGCCTCATCGGCAATGTTGTCGGCGATCTTGCCAGGAATGACAACCACGCCTTCGGCGTCGCCGACGATGATGTCGCCAGGATAGACCGACACTTCGCCGCAGGCGATCGGCACGTTGAGATCGATGGCGTGGTGCTTGATGAGGTTGGTCGGCGCGGCTGGCTGGGCGTGATAGGCGGGGAACGGCATGGCGGCGATTTCAGGCGTGTCGCGGAAGCCGCCGTCGGTGACGATGCCCGCGCAGCCGCGCTTCCACAGGCGCGTGAGCAATATATTTCCGGCCGAGGCCGCGGAGGCATTGCGCCGGCTGTCGATCATGAAGACGGCGCCGGCCGGGCATTCCTCGACGCCCTTGCGCTGCGGGTGGCTGCGATCCTCGAACACGCTGAGGTGGTCGAGATCTTCGCGCGCGGGAATGTAGCGCAGCGTGTAGGCCGGCCCGACCATGTTCGGTTTCTCGCCGGCGTTGATGCGGTGAATGCCGCCGATGAAGGTGTTGCGGAAACCGTGCTTGAACAGCACCGTCGTCAGTGTCGCGGTCGATACCGCCATCAGTTTGTTCTTGGTCGTTTCTTGCATGACGCCCCCGGTGGCCTTTTGTCGCTTGGCCGCACACTTGGTCTCGCCGGCCCAATGTTGTCAAGAGTTGTAAAATGCTCTTGTGCGATGGGGCACCCCCCCAGTAAGGTCGTTTTGAGGAAACGAAAGCCGTCGACAAGGCGGTTAGCAAAGCCCGTGTTGCACATAACTCGGGCGTGGAGGAGACCATCGATGAAGATTTCGTTCTCTGTTCTTGCCACTGTGGTTGGCGTTAGTCTCGGTCTGGCCGCTCCGGCCGCAGCTGCCGACATCAAGTTGATGACCGGCCCGCAGGGGGGCGTCTGGGTGCCGCTCGGCGGCCAGCTCAAGGATATGTGGGAAAAGGCCGTTCCGGGCCTCAACGTGCAGTCGCTGCCCGGCGCCGGGATCGCCAATGTCCGTGGCGTCGACGAAGGCAAGGCCGACGTCGGCTTTGGCAACTCGATCTCGACCGTTGACGGCCTGAAAGGCAATGCGCCCTTCACCAAGCCGACGAGTAATGTCTGCAACGTCGCGACGCTCTATCCGCAGTACTACCAGCTTGTCGTTTCCGCGGATTCCGGCGTGAAGTCGGTCAAGGACCTCAAGGGCAAGGGTGTCACCACGCAGCAGCGCGGCAACACTGGCGAGCTCATCACCGGTCAGCTGCTGAAGGTGAACGGCCTGTCGTACAGCGACGTGAAGATGAGCTTCGTGTCGTACACCGACTCGGTGACGCAGATGCAGGACGGCCACGCGGTCGCCTTCGGACTCGGCACGACCATTCCATCTGGCGCGGTGATGGATCTGGCCGCCGCGCGCCCGATCACCATCCTCGACCTCTCCGGCCAACTCGCGGAAATGCGCAAGCTCAACCCGGGCTATACGCTGGTGACCATTCCGAAGGGCACCTATCCGAAGCAGGACAACGACGTGAAGGTGATCGGCTATGCAACCCACATCGTCGCGTCGTGCAAGCTGCCAGAAGATATGGTCTATGCGATGACCAAGGCGATGGCGAACAACATCGCGTCGATGGCTTCCGTCAACAAGTCGATGTCGGGCCTGACGCCGAAGGGGATGGCCGAGGATATCGGCGTGCCGTTCCACCCCGGCGCCGCCAAGTTCTACAAGGAAGCCGGCATCACGGTTGCCACCAAGTAAGTACTGAGACGCCGGCCGCTTGTCGCGCGGCCGGCGTTTCTATTTCCAGGCCGAGGGGGCGGGATGCCGATCGACACCAGTTATCGCGGGCTTCTACGGATTGCCCTTTACGCGATTTCGATCGCGATGGCGGTCTACCACATCTGGGCCATTGCCTTCGGCGCCCCGGAAGCGGTGCTGTACCGCGGCACGCATCTGCTGTTCGCCGTGGTGCTGGTGTTTCTGCTGTTCAGGTTCGGCTCAAAGACCGAGGACATGGAACTGGCGCAGGGCGCACAGGTCGAGGGCGAGGCGAAATTGTCGCTGCCGTCGCTGGTCGACTACGTGCTGATGGCCGTCGCGGCCGCGCCAATCCTCTATCTGTTCGCCAACTACGATTACATCGTCAACCGCATCTTCTATATCGACGATCTGAGCACGATGGACATGGTCATGGGCGTCGTCATGACGCTGGTCGTGCTCGAGGCGACGCGCCGGGTTATCGGCTGGGCGCTGCCGGTCACCGCGATCGTGTTCCTCATCTACGGTCTGTTCTTCGCCAAGCTTGAGCCGATGCGCCTGCTCGACCAGCTCTATATGACGACCGAAGGAATTTTCGGCATCCCGCTATCTGTGTCGGCCGGTTACGTTCTGATCTTCGTGCTGTTCGGATCGTTCATGGAGCGTACCGGCACCGGGCAATTGTTCATGGATTTCGCCATGAGCCTCACCGGCAGCCAGGCTGGCGGCCCCGGCAAGGTGTCGGTGGTGTCGTCTAGCCTGTTCGGCACGATCTCGGGCAGTGCCGTAGCCAATGTCATGGTCGACGGCCCGATCGCCATTCCGCTGATGAAGCGCGCGGGCTTCCCGCCGCATTTCGCCGCCGGCGTCGAGGCCACCGCCTCGACAGGTGGACAAATCATGCCGCCGATCATGGGTGCGGCCGCGTTTGTGATGGCCGAGTTTCTCGCCGTGTCCTACGGGCAGGTGCTGATCTGGGCGATCATTCCAGCA
>JAEZEY010000012.1 GCA_023432845.1 Pseudomonadota bacterium | reverse complement strand
GCGCCGACCTTGTACCAGATCATGTGCGTCACGACCGGCGCACGGCGGTCGGGGATGACGATGAGTTCGAGCCCGTTATCGAGCTTGAAGTGCGAAACGTTGATGGAGGGTTTGTCGGCGGGGCTGGCCGCGGACACACAAACAGGCACCGCGACCAGAGCCAGAACGGCGGCGCGAAAGTAACGAGCTGCGATTTTCACCGGGTCAAACCCTATGACGTTGCGTGAATGGTGGGTCACACGCGACAAACCTGTCGGACACCGCCCCCGCTTGCGTCACTTCGGATTGTCGGTACCCTTCGACTCCAGATAGTTCGTCGCCTTCGGCGCCGCATTGCGGTCAACGGAGCCATAAGGCTGATCCGGCGACGGTGTCTGATAGCCGGGCGGCGGATCGGTCAGCGCGGTGCGCGGCGGCTCGCCGGTAAAGCGCGCGACTTCATCTTCCTTGCCGCCGAACATGTTGCCGAACAGACCGCCGCGGTAGCCGAGCTGCGACGGCGTCAATTTGTCGCCGGTCTCCGACCAGGTGCCGGCGGTGGGATTTGACTCCCTGCCGACGCGCGGCGCGCGATTGGTAGCCGAGGCGCCCGGCATCATTTCGCTCGGGCTCAGCACGCGCTGCTCTTCGCGCTGCTTCTCGTCGGCCGATTTGTAGCGGTCGGCGCGGGCCAGCCTCGCCGCTTCCTTCTTGCGCTGAACGTCAGGGTCCTTCGGCCAGGCCGGATTGTTGGCAACCGCCGCGTCGGCTTTTTCCGGGATCGGCAGGTTGGTGCTCGGCGGAATGACGAGCGGCGCGCGCTCCTGATAGACGATCGCACCCTTGTTCGGCGATTGCAGACCGAGGCTTTCCAGCACGTTGCCGATCAACCTGGAATCCCACGGGCGATCGTCACCATCGTCATCGGCCCGCGCCGGCGCGGCCTGCAACGCCAGGACAAAGCTGAAAATACTGGCCGCGATCACGGCCTGACGGGGGAAGCGGCGAACGATCATGGAACTGGCCCCTTCTTTCGATGAACGGCCGAATTGAGCGCGTTTCGGACCCTTGGGTCGCCTGTTCAGGCCTATTGCCTTGGGATCAGGGCGCTTTTACGGCATGGCCCCCGAACAGGGACTCATACAGGAGGCCCACGACCCCGGCAACGATGACCACGTCGGCGAGGTTAAAAACGTACCAGTTGAAGCGCCAGCCTGCCCCGGAAACGTGAAAAAACACAAAATCGACCACCCAGCCGTGCAACAGGCGGTCGACGGTATTGCCGGCCGCTCCGCCGATGATCAGCCCAAGCGCCAGCGCCGTGAACCTGTTCTCGGCCGTGGCCAACCAGGCCCAGAGCAAGGCGACCGCGGCCGCCTTGAAGCCGACCAGCAGCCACTGGCCGGCCTCACCCGGCATCTGGAACAGGCCGTAGCTGATGCCGTAATTGCGGGTCAGCACGAAATCGAGAAACGGCGCCAGGCGCACCGGATTGGCCTCGAGATCGTGGACGTAGAGCAGGTACAGCTTGGAACCTTGATCGGCGAGCGCGGCCGCGAGGGCTACGGCAAGGCCGAACCAGGTGAAAGGGCCGAAGAGGTATCGCTTCAGGTTCATGCGCCCTGACTACCCCGCGGCCTTCTTCATCGTCTCCCATTCGCGCAGCGCCTTGGCGTCGCGCGGCGAAACGTCCGGGTACTCCGGATCGGCGCCGATCGTACCCAGGATCTTCCACGACCGCGCACACTTGGTGCCCTCGGCAAGGTTCGACACCACCGCCACGCCCGACACGTCCGGCAGCCGGAACGCGCTCGCGGGGCCTTCGTCGGTCACCAGGGTCAGCGCCGAAGTAATGCAGACCTCCGCCATGTCGACATCCAGCACCGCCTCGTAGAGCTCGCCATTCGACACATGCACGATCGGATGCGCCTCCAGCGAGGAGCCGATGCGCTTCTCGGCACGCGCGACTTCGAGCGCGCCGGTGACGACGCGGCGGACCTGGCGCACCTTGCGCCATTTCTCGGCGAGCTTGTCGTTACGCCATGCCGCCGGCACCTCGGGGAAAGTCTCGAGATGCACGGATTTGGCATCCGCGCCGTAACGCGACAGCCACGACTCCTCCGCCGTGAAGCACAGCATCGGCGCCAGCCACGTCACGGTGCAGCGGAACAGATGGTCGATCACGGTCAGCGACGCCTTGCGCGTCACCGAGGAATAGGGATCGCAGTACAGCGCGTCCTTGCGGATGTCGAAATAGAACGCCGACAAGTCCGACGTCATGAACGCCGACAAGGCAGAAAAGATGCGCTTGTAGTCGAACTCGGCGTAGGCCTTTCGCACGATCTCGTCGAGTTCGACGAGACGATGCAGCATCAGCTTTTCCAATTCCGGCATCGCATCGTATTTGACGCGCTCGTCGTCATGGAAATGCGCCAGCGAGCCGAGCATCCAGCGGATGGTGTTGCGCAGCTTGCGATAGGTGTCGGCGGTGGTCTTGAGAATCTCTTTGCCGATGCGCAGGTCGTCGGCATAGTCCGAGGCACAGACCCACATGCGCAGGATGTCGGCGCCGGATTCCTTGATGACGTCCTGCGGAAACACCTGGTTGCCGAGCGACTTCGACATTTTCCGTCCGTCCTCGGCCAGCACAAAACCGTGCGTCAGCACGATAACGAACGGCGCGCGGCCGCGCGTGCCGCAGCTTTCGAGCAGCGAGGAATGGAACCAGCCGCGATGCTGGTCCGAACCTTCCAGATACATCACCGTATCCTTGCCGCCATTCACCGTGCGCTTGATGCCGGCGAGCTGAGGGAACTGCTCCGGGTCCTCGAGCACGAAAGCGTGCGTCGAACCGGAGTCGAACCAGACGTCGAGAATGTCGTCGACCTTCTGCCAGCCGTCGGCCGCCAGCTTCGGCCCGAGGAAGCGCTCACGCGCGCCTTCCTTGTACCAGGCGTCGGCGCCTTCGCTGGCGAAGGCTTCAACGATGCGCAGCTCGACCTGGGGATCCTGCAGGATATCGACCGAGCCGTCCGGCTTTTCCCTGGCGAACACCGCGATCGGCACGCCCCAGGCGCGGTGGCGCGAGATCACCCAGTCCGGGCGTTTTACGTTCATGCCGTTGATGCGGTTCTCGCCCTGCGGCGGCACCCACTTGGTCACCGAGATCGCGTGCAAGGCGCGGGCGCGCAAGGTGTCGCCGGACTTGTCGATGTCCTTGTCCATGGCGATGAACCATTGCGGCGTGTTGCGGAAGATGACCGGCTTCTTCGAACGCCACGAATGCGGATACTGATGCTTGAGG
>JAEZEY010000506.1 GCA_023432845.1 Pseudomonadota bacterium | reverse complement strand
GCCCAGATTGGCGGCGGGCATCGCGTGGTTGGAGGGGCGGGCGACGCGGGCATGATCAAGAGTAGAAAGATCAGGGCATAGCAACTGCTTGGAGCAGTTTCAGGCCGCCCCGCGCCGTCGCGGCGGGCGGGCGGCTATCTGTAAACTTCGCTTATCGGAACTCTTTAGCCGCCGTTAAGACGCGTCCCCTAAACACATCGTGAAATAGGAATTTCACGATGCGACCCGCCAAAGCGACCGCTGCTGGTATTTGTATGCTGATACCGGTCATCGGGATCGTGTTCGCCGCGCAGGCCATGCCCGCGGGCAAGGCCGGCGCATTGCTCGCCATTTATCCACCCTGGTGGTCGTCGGAGCGCGCGCTCCAGGCGGCAAGCGACGCCGGCGACATCAGCGCCGGCAGCGCACGCGGATTTGCCTTCGTGGTGCGATCGTCGCGGCCCGACCTGCCGGAACGCCTGCGCGCCTCGGGCGCGCTCATGATTCTGAACCCGCGCGGTGACGGCGGGTGTTTTTCCGAGCCTGGAGACAGTAGCGATGAATGAGCGCGGCATCGACCTTGATACCCTGCGCCGCAAGGCGACCAGACTGCTGATCGGCTTCATGTGGCTGCAGCCGCCGATCATCGCGGCAGCGGCATGGGCTCTGGGCGTGCCGGTTTTCATCAGCCTCGCCACCGCGCTCGTGGTGGCGGGCGGTGCGCAGGCCGCGATCCTGCTCGACAAGGACAGCACCATCGGGCGCATGGCGCTCGCCGTCGCACTGATGGCGCACATCTCGATCCTGGTCGCGGTCTTCAACGGCCAGGCCATGCAGGTCGATATGCATATGTATTACTTCGCCGCGCTGGCGCTACTGGTCGCTATGTGTGACTGGAAGGTCATCGCGGCGGCCGCGCTCTCTGTCGCGCTGCACCACATTGCGTTGAACTTTCTGCTGCCGAACCTGATCTATCCGGGCGGGTCGAACTTCTTCCGGCTTGCGTTGCACGCCGTGATCCTGCTGGTCGAGGCGGGCGCCCTGATGTGGCTGGCCATGACGGTGCAAGGCATGTTCGACGCCATCGTCGCCGCCGGACAGCGCGCCGAGGAAAGCCTTCGCGCGGCCGAAGAGAGCCGACAGGAAGCGGAAGCCGCCGTGGCGCGCGCCGAGGAAGCGCACCGGCTCTACGAGGAAAACCAGCAGCGTTCGGCCGAAGAGCGCAGCCACGCCGAAGAAGCGCAGCGCGGTGTCCTCGCCGACGTCACCGAAACGGTGAAGCGCAATGCGGAGATCGCCGCGCGCGCGGACAAGGTCACGGCGGAGACCTTCTCGGTCGCGGAGAAGGGCGGGCAGGTTGCCTCCCAGGCCGTCGACGCGATGTCGCGCATCCAGGATGCCTCCGGCAAGATTTCCGACATCATCGCAGTGATCGACGAGATCGCGCGACAGACCAATCTGCTGGCGCTCAACGCGGCCGTCGAAGCGGCACGCGCCGGCGAAGCGGGCCGCGGCTTCGCGGTGGTCGCGACCGAGGTGCGCGATCTCGCCCAACGCTCGTCCGGCGCTGCCAAGGACATCAAGGAACTGATCACCAACAGTTCGGCGCAGGTCGAGGCCGGCGTGTCGCTGGTCAACAGCGCCGGCGCATCGCTGACGGAGATCGTCAAGTCGATCGAGCAGGTGACCGGCATCGTCTCGGAGATCGCCTCGGCCAGCGGGTCGCAGGCCGAGAGTCTCGATCAGCTCATCTCGACCGATACCGGCGCGCGGTCCACTCGCCGGGCGGCGTAGCGCCGTTCGCGGTCCGGGTACCGCCGGTCGGACGCGGCAAGCGGCCCGCCCTGCGGCAGGCGCACGGGTTAGAGGCTTGCTGGAAACGGGGATGGTGCTGCCGGAGTGGATTGAACACTCGACCTCGTCATTACCAATGACGTGCTCTACCACTGAGCTACGGCAGCTGAGGGGACGCGAAGGCCGAAGGCCCGGTTCGCGAACGCGGCGGAAACTGCCACAGGCGCCCCTTTAAACGCAAGGCAACTTGGGCACAAGGCCTGAAGATAACGTGAACTTGCGAAAGTCGAGCCGGGCCCGATAGATATCCGCCATGACCGGCACCGACGACCCGCCGAAATCCGGCAAGAACGCCCAGAATGCCGCCCGCGAGGCGCGGCTGGCGGCCGCCTTGCGGGAAAACCTCAAGCGCCGGAAGGCGCAGGAACGGGCCAAAAGCCAGACCGGGACCGGCAGAGACAGGGACATCGAATCGGGTGATTCAGGCTAGGGAACCCGAACCGGACTTTCGCCTTAATGCCGGACGATGAGGCGCGGGGCGGTAACCCTCGGTCAAATTTGGCTTTGCCGGGGTCGGGCGGCCGGTCTAGACCGCTCCTATATCCAGCCGCACATTTCTTTTTGGCTTTTGCCGGGGGCCTGCGGGCCGGGGGACGACGATGGACCGAATTCGTATTGTCGGCGGCGAGAAGCTGAACGGCATCATTCCGATTTCCGGCGCCAAGAACGCCACCTTGCCGCTGATGATCGCCAGCCTGCTGACCGAGGACAAGCTGGTCCTCGAGAATGTGCCGCGGCTCGCCGACGTCATCCAGCTTCAGCGCATCCTCGGCAATCACGGCGTCGATGTCATGATCGCCGGCAAGCGCGCCGGCGCCGACGCCAATGCCGGGCGCACCATCGAGCTCTCCGCCGCGACCATCGCCGACACCACCGCGCCTTACGAGCTGGTCTCGACCATGCGCGCCTCGTTCTGGGTCATCGCGCCGCTCGTGGCGCGCATGGGCGTCGCCAAGGTGTCGATGCCGGGCGGCTGCGCCATCGGCACGCGGCCGGTCGATCTGCTGATCATGGCGCTGGAGAAGCTGGGTGCCGAGATCGAGATCGAAGCCGGCTATGTCATCGCCCGCGCGCCGAAGGGTCTGCGCGGCGGCGAGATCAATTTCCCCAAGGTGACAGTGAGCGGCACGCATACCGCGCTCATGGCCGCCGTGCTTGCCCGCGGCACCACCGTGATCGACAACGCCGCGCGCGAACCGGAGATCGGCGACGTCGCCGACTGTCTCAACAAGATGGGCGCCAAGGTGACGGGCATCGGCACCTCGCGGCTCGTGATCGAGGGCGTCGCCAAACTCAGCGGCGCGCGCCACACCGTGCTGCCCGATCGCATTGAGACCGGCACCTACGCCATGGCTGTCGCCATGACCGGCGGCGACGTGCTGTTGCAGAATACGCGGCCGGAACTGCTGCAGGCGGCGCTTGATGTGATCGCCCAGGCCGGCGCCACCGTGACGACGACCAATGAAGGCATTCGCATCGCCCGCAACGGCTCGGGCATCAAGCCGGTCGATGTCACCACCGCGCCGTTCCCCGGCTTCCCGACCGATCTGCAGGCGCAGTTGATGGCGCTGATGACGTGCGCCGAAGGCACCTCGCACATCACCGAAACCATCTTCGAGAACCGCTTCATGCATGTGCAGGAGCTGGCGCGTCTCGGCGCCCGCATCCAGCTCGACGGCATGCGGGCGACCATCGAAGGCGTCAAGCGCCTCAAGGGCGCGCCGGTCATGGCGACCGATCTGCGCGCTTCGGTGTCGCTGGTCATCGCCGCGCTCGCCGCCGAAGGCGAGACCATCGTCAACCGCGTCTATCACCTCGATCGCGGCTTCGAGAAGCTCGAGGAAAAGCTCGGCCGCTGCGGCGCCAGGATCGAGCGCATCAGCGGTTAGCGGCATCTTGCGGCCCGCCGGGGCGCTGCCTAGCTTGTCGGCAACGGGAGCGACCGCCATGGACCGGGTAGCCGAACCTCTGAAATTCACCGTCCTCGACGAGGAGGACCTCGAAGTCGTCTCGACCCACCTGCAGGACGCGGTGATCAAGGTCGCCGATGTCATCTGGCAGCCGCAGGCGCACCGCCTGGTGCTCGGGGTCAACCGCTTCGACTGGGAACAGGCGGTCGCCGACAAGCCGCAGAACTGCCGCCGCCGCGCCGCCCTGCGCTTCGAGCGGGTGCAGTCCTTCAAGTGCCGCGGCGTCGATCCGGCCGGCCAGGACGGCGTCCTCAACCTGCTGGCCGTCGAATTCAGGGAAACCGAGGCGCCGTCCGGTACCGTAACGCTGATCTTCTCCGGCGATGCCGCCCTGCGGCTCGAGGTCGAATGCCTGGAGGCCGAACTGGTCGATCTCGGCCCGGTCTGGAACTGCACTGGCCGTCCGGTCCACGCCGTCGAGGCCAAGGACTAGGCCCGCCCGCTGGCCCGGTTGACGGATCGGCCCCTGCGCGCCATTGACCTTGGGTCTTCAATTAACGCCTTGCCTCCCGGCCGGATGACCCATGCCCTTGCGCCTTGATGCCCGCGCTGCCGATTTCGACGAGCGTTTCCGCGCCTTTCTAGGTGCCAAGCGCGAGGCCGCGGCCGATGTCGAAGCTGCCGTGCGGGCCATCATCGCCGACGTGCAGACGCGCGGCGATCAGGCGCTGATCGAGCTCACCCGGAAATTCGACCGCGTCGATCTGTCGAAGACGGGCCTGCGCGTTTCCGCGGCCGAGATCGATGCCGCGCTCGCCGCCTGCGACAAGGACGCACTCGATGCGCTCAAGCTCGCCCGCGACCGCATCGAGGCTTATCACCTGCGCCAGAAGCCGAAGGACGACCGCTTCACGGACGCGCTGGGGGTGGAACTCGGCACGCGCTGGACCGCCATCGAGGCCGCCGGCCTCTATGTACCTGGCGGTACCGCCGCTTATCCCTCATCGGTGCTGATGAACGCGGTGCCGGCCAAGGTCGCCGGCTGCGAGCGCCTTGTCATGGTGGTGCCGGCGCCGGACGGCAAACTGTCGCCTCTGGTGCTCGCCGCGGCCAGGATCGCCGGCGTTGACGAAATCTATCGCATCGGCGGCGCGCAGGCGGTGGGCGCGCTCGCCTATGGCACGCAGACCATCAAGCCAGTGTCGAAGATCGTCGGTCCCGGCTATGCCTATGTCGCGGCGGCCAAGCGCGTTGTGTTCGGGCAGGTCGGCATCGACATGATCGCCGGCCCGTCGGAAGTGCTGATCATCGCCGACAAGACCGGCAACCCGGACTGGATCGCCGCCGACCTCCTGGCGCAGGCCGAGCACGATGTCAGCGCGCAGTCGATCCTGATCACTGACGACGCTTCGCTCGCCGCCGCGGTTGAGAAATCGGTCGAATCGCAGCTCAAGACGCTGCCGCGTGCTTCGACCGCCAGCCAGTCGTGGAGCGACTTCGGCGCCATCATCATGGTCGGCAAACTGGACGACGCCATTGCGCTGACCGATCGGCTCGCGCCCGAGCATCTCGAGATCGCCGCGGAAGACCCGGAGCGCTTTGTCGCGCGCATTCGCAATGCCGGCGCCATCTTCATCGGCGCGCATACGCCGGAAGCGATTGGCGATTATGTCGCCGGCTCCAATCACGTATTGCCGACGGCGCGCTCGGCGCGCTTCTCGTCGGGGCTTGGCGTGCTGGATTTCATGAAGCGCACGTCTTTGCTCAAGTGCGGTCCGGAACAGCTGCGCGCGCTCGGCCCTGCCGCCATCTCGCTTGGCAAGGCCGAGGGATTGGACGCGCATGCGCGCTCGGTGGCGATCAGACTGAATCTGCCCGGGGCCTGACATGACCGACAAGAAGAAGCCGGTGATGAAGCAGCGCCTAGTCGGCGTCACTTTGGACGAGGCGTCGATCGGCCGCTCTAATCCGGACGTCGAGCACGAACGCGCGGTCGCCATCTACGACCTGCTCGAACTCAACCAGTTCGCGCCGGTCGGTCACGAGGACGGGCCCTATACGCTCAATCTGAGCATCAACGACAACCGCCTGGTCTTCGACATCCGCCGCGAGGATGGCACGCCGGTGGTCGCGCATCTGTTCTCGCTGTCGCCTTTGCGCCGGATCGTGAAGGACTATTACATGATATGCGACAGCTACTATCAGGCGATCCGCACCGCGACGCCGGACAAGATCGAGGCTATCGACATGGGCCGCCGCGGCAT